>CALHHQ010000070.1 GCA_938030645.1 uncultured Rhizobiaceae group bacterium | reverse complement strand
CGGATCAATTCTTCCATTGAAGTGGCTTCTCGGCCCAATTCAATTGCTCGTTTAGCCTCTGCTTCAAGATCTTGGTTGGACTTTGCAAACAGTTGTTTCTTTTCGTCGATCAGCAGTGACAATCGCGTTTCATCTTCGGCTAGATCATTCAATGCAGTGGCGAGAGCCAGCTTCTCACCTTCAATTTTGCGTGTGGTTTCTGATAATTTTTGCAGTTCAGCCAACAGAATGGACGATTCGTCGCGAATCTCTGGCAAAACCGCACCTAGAAGAATTGAGCTGCGGATCGAAGAAATGGCATCTTCCGGGCGCACCAATATGGCTGGCGGTGGTTTTGTGCCCATACGCTGCAGCGCGGCGATCACCTCTGCCAGCAAAGCGCGTTTTGAAGACAGAGTTTTGCGCAAGCCAATTTGGGTTTCAGAAAGTTCAGCCAGTCTGACTTCAGTTTCACTGACTTTGCCTTCAAGTAACTGGCCTCGAGTTGAAGTGGCGATGAGCGCACGGTTGATGGCTGCCATGTCTTTGTCGAGCGCGGTGATTTCGTCGCGCAGTGCTTGTTGTCGTTGTTTTGCTTTTTCAATCGTGTCACGAACGCGTTCAAGCTCCAGTTCATTGACCTCTTTGGTCTGAACAGCGGATTGAGCAAATGCGGGGGGAGTTGTAGGGGTGACAGCCAGAGCAGATATCGACGCAAGCACAATCAGGCGCAAATTTGCGCTTTGCTTCGTTAAAATCGATTTCAATCGCTGCATATTCTCATCGCCCAAAAATCTCGACCCAAGACTTAGAATAGTCGGTGTTAACGCAGTGTTAACCATAAATTTGTGCGTTGTAAGATCACACGCGGTGATAGGGATGATTGGTCAGAATGGTCGTGGCACGGTAAATCTGTTCCAACACCAAAACGCGCACTAATTGGTGAGGCATGGTGAGTTTTCCAAATGAAACAACTTGTTTGGCTTGCTCGCGTATTGATGATGCCAATCCGTCAGGGCCGCCAATGATGAAGGCAATATCACCAGTGCCCGAATCTAATACACTCTCAACTTGACGTGCAAACTCAGGGCTACTGCCATTTTTTCCACGTTCGTCAAATGCGAAAATATGAGTTTTGGCATCAAGCTTTGAAAGCAGGGTTTCTGCCTCTTCATCTTTGCGTTGATCTGCAGTGCCTGCACGGCTTTCAGGTATTTCTATCAGATCAAGTGATGTGATGCCGACGGGTTTGCCGGATTTTTGGGTGCGTTTTGCATACCGCGCAACGAGTTCTTGCTCTGGGCCAGATTTCAAACGGCCCACAGCTGCAACAACAACACGCATGTTCGTGCTTACTCTTTGCCCGCTTCGTCCATAGCGATGGCGTTCCACATCTTTTCCAGATTGTAGAAATCACGGACTTCAGGGCGGAAAATGTGAATGACGATATCGCCAGCATCAACCAACACCCAATCGCAGGCTGGCATGCCTTCTACTTTTGGTGTGCCGTAGCCCTCATCTTTTAAATCACGCAAAAGACGGTCTGCAACAGCGCTGACGTGGCGGTGCGAGCGACCGCTGGTGACGATCATATGATCGGCCACAGAAGACTTGCCAGAAATGTCGATGTGTTCGGTTTCCTCAGACTTGGAATCATCCAAGCTTTCGAGAACGATGTCTAACAGGGCTTTTGGGGCTTCTGCCCCGTTACCGCTGTCGGTCTGAATTTGTGCGTTCAGCTGTTTAGCCTTTCCAGAATTGTCCAATAACACGTCACGCGTTCATCAGTGTCGTGGGTGACAATGATAAGCTTGTTTTGCTGTCATTTTCAACAAATGAGTTGTTACGCCGTTTTCTGACGCGCCAGCTTTTGCCGAATAAGAGTGGAGGACAGTGAATTTCTTGGCCCATGGAGAAAAGTCCAAGCGGGCGTCTTCGAGACAGATAGCAGGCTTGCATCTGATTCATCAATGCGAAAATGCGATAAAGTTTGTGCTGCTGGTGAAGAATGTAACGCCATCGTAGACCCCGGTCGATCGACGACTGCAATGGGCATGGAATGTGCGATGTCGCGCCAGCGTTCCCAAAGATGAAATTGCCCCAAATTGTCCGCTCCCATGATCCAAACAAAATTTACACCACGATTGCGTTCGACAATATGATTGAGTGTGTCCGCAGTGTACCGCGTGGACATATTCATCTCGCAAGCAGTGATTTTCATGCGAGGATCAGTCGTGATCAGCTCGCAGGCAGAGATCCGTTCTCTCAAAGGAGCGAGATTGCTTGTGTCTTTCAGCGGGTTGCCAGGTGTGACCAACCACCAGATTTGATCAAGCTCCAAACGTCGTAAAGCCTGTTCGCACACATGCACATGACCCTCGTGCGGGGGGTTGAATGAACCACCGAACAGGCCAATGCGTTGCCCAGATTCTGTCATGGGCATTTTTAGATATTGAGAGAGCGACGCGTCCATGGCGCCTTCATACGATGGAGCGATGCAAAAACAAATCCACAATGCAATTTTTTACTGATACAAGTTGGAATATAGATCAATTCGGGGCAGACCTTTGGCAACACTTCTTGGCTGTATTGCTGATGATTTTACAGGCGCAACAGACCTTGCAGGCCTGCTGGCACGCAGTGGCGTGAAAGTCTCTTTGCGAATTGGTGTTCCCGACCAGCCTTCTCAGGAATCAGCTGCTTTTGAGATCATTGCATTGAAGACACGCACTTTGCCTGTCAGTGAAGCAGTGAACGAGTGTTTAAATGCACTGGACTGGCTTCAAAAGGCCGGTGCTGAGCGGTTCTTTTGGAAGTATTGTTCCACTTTTGACAGCACGGCAGAGGGAAATATTGGGCCTGTTGCAGAAGCTTTGATGGCAAAGTTGGATTGTCAGCAAACGATTTATTGCCCGGCATTTCCGGAAAACGGTCGCTCTATCTTCATGGGCAATCTCTTTGTGGGGCAACAACCTCTTGCTGAAAGCCCCATGAAGGATCACCCACTGACACCTATGCGGGACAGCAATTTAGTGCGTTTACTTGAACCACAAGTAAATAAGTCCGTTGGGTTGGTGGACCGATTGACGGTGGCAAAAGGAACGGACGCTATTAGAGCCGAATTGGACAGTCTGCAGGAAGACGGGATTGCTCATGTCGTCGTGGATGCCGTGGCAAATGCTGATTTGGAAACAATTGCAACTGCTTGTCAGGACATAGCGTTGATCACCGGTGGCAGTGCTTTGGCAATGCCATTGCCTTACCTCTACATGCAAAGCGGTCAATTGGCGGAAGTCTCTTCGCAACGGGTCACTCCTAAGACTGAGAGCAATTCCATCGTTTTGTCGGGCAGTTGTTCGGCCATGACGCGCCAACAAGTGACTGCTTATTCAAAGCTTGCTCCTAGTTTCAAACTCGACCCAATTGTGATTGCGCGTGAAGGAGTGTCCGCTGCTTTGAACTGGTTTCACCAACAGCCTTTGGATACTGCTCCGATTATCTATGCAACGGCTGATCCC
>CALHHQ010000069.1 GCA_938030645.1 uncultured Rhizobiaceae group bacterium | reverse complement strand
GGAAGCCGCCGTTGACTTGTGCAACCTTGCAGGCCTGCCGCCCGTGGGTGTGATTTCCGAACTCGTGAACGATGATGGCACCGTGATGCGCGGACCGCAGATCGAAAGTTTTGCCGAAGAAAAGGGTTTGAAGACCGTCACCGTTGCCGATCTGATTGCTTATCGCCAACGCCAAGAGCGTTTGGTGGACCGTGTGGAAACATTCGAAACCGAAACAGCCTTCGGCAAGGCGCAGGCTTTCACATACACAACCGAATGGGACCCCATGCAGCAGCTGGCGGTTGTTTATGGCGACATTCGCGATGGGCGGGATGTGCTGGTGCGGCTGCATGTGGAGAACGTTTTGGACGATGCGTTTGGCGGTTCAGCTTCATTGAACGACAGTTTGAAAACAATTGCAGACGAAGGCCGTGGCGTGGTGGTTTACTTGCGAGAAGGCTCTGTTGGCGTGGCCGGCGGCGGCATTCGTGGCGATGTGGATGAGTCCGCGCACAACGAACCTGCCTTTGGCGACGAACGCGAAGACCACGGCACGGCGCAAAGCCGTAAAGAAGAATGGTTGGAAATTGGCCTCGGGGCACAAATTCTAAAAGACCTTGGAGTCAGTTCAATTCGCTTGCTTGCCTCCAAAGAACGATTTTATGTAGGCCTATCAGGATTTGGGATTGAGATCAGTGAAACAATTACGGGCGATCAGTAGATCAATAGCTGTCTTTGCAGCGGTTCTTGCCAGCGGCACTGCGTCTGCTGAAGGGTGGACGATCAAGAAGGTTGAGCGCCTGCCAGAAGTGGTGGAACGCCCCTTAGCGCCAGAAGGTCTTCCTGATGGTGAAGTGGCTTTGCAGGAAGATGCTGATATCTTTGCGGCTTGGTACACAAAGCCGACAAAACGATATGCCCACGCCATACTCGGCGATGCGATTGAAGCGGGTGAACTGACAGTTGAAATCGCTTCCGGCGAAACACTCACCTACACCCTGCCCGACAATCAAGTGTTTGAAGATCGCACACCGCGTTTGCACGACCTTGATGGTTTTGGCGAAACGGAGATCATCACTATTTTGAGCGATGTGAACAAAGGCGGTTCCATTGCCCTATTCGGCGTGCGCAAGGGTAAATTGGAACTGGTGGCACAAACGCCATATATCGGCCGCTCCAACCGCTGGCTGAACATTGCGGGCATTGAAGATTTCGATGGCGACGGCAAAACACAAATTGCAGCCGTTTGGACACCCCATATCGGTGGCACGTTGAAATATTGGACGTGGAATAAAGGCAAGCTGCAACTCAGCGGCGAAGCGCGTGGTTTTTCCAACCACTTTATCGGCTCACGCGAACAAGAGCTTTCCGTGGTTGATGATTTCAATGGTGACGGGGTTGCAGACCTTGCTTTGCCGAGTGCGGACCGAAAATCTGTACGTATTATGGCGTTCAAAGGCTCCGCACGCGGTAAGAAAACATTGGAAGAATTTGCCCGTATTCCCATGCCAGCTCGTATCGACAAAGCCATGTCATCGCGCTTTGAAAATGGCAAAATCACCATCATTGTTGGCCTTGAAGATGGCTCGGTGCACGAACTGAGCCGCTAAACACGTCAAAACCCACTTGTTGACGGGCAACCCTGACGCATTGACCTAACGAGAGCTGCGGCGCAGTTTGGTCGAAAGGGAACTTCTCACCATGACCACACATCTTTACACCCACGAGATATTTGCCGAGCATTTGGTGCCGGACGGGCATCCTGAACGACCAGACCGTATTCGTTCGGTGGCAGAAGCCTTGTCGGCAGAACCATTCGAGAAGCTGACGCGGTTTGAAACCGTGATGGCAGATGAAGACACGTTTCTTTACGGGCATCCTGAAAGTCATGTGCAGCACCTGCGTGAACAAGCGCCCGAAGAAGGCCGGGTGCGTATTGATCCCGACACAACCATGAGCCCACAAACGTGGAACTGTATGCGCCACGCTGTTGGTGGTGGTTTGGCCGCAGTGGACGCCGTGTTTGCTGGCCAAGCGGACAATGCGTTTTTGGCTGCACGACCGCCGGGGCACCATGCTGAGAAGACCACCGCCATGGGGTTCTGTTTCGTCAACACAGCCGCGATCATGGCACGACATGCGCAAAAGGTGCACGGCGTTGAGCGGGTGGCTATTGTTGATTGGGATGTGCACCACGGCAACGGAACGCAAGATATTTTCTTCGATGACCCAAGTGTGATGTATGCATCCACCCACCAAATGCCGCTGTTTCCCGGCACGGGCGACAAGAACGAAACGGGTGCCGGCAATATTCACAATGCCCCCCTCACGCCGGGTATGGATGGTGACGGGTTCAAAGAAGCATTCCGCAGCCGAGTCCTACCCGCCTTGGACAATTTTCGGCCGGACCTATTGATTATCTCCGCCGGATTTGACGCACATCACCGCGATCCATTGGCGAACATCAATCTGGTTGCTGATGATTTTGACTGGGCTACGGGAAAACTGCTCGATACTGCTGCAAAATACAGCAACAACCGGGTCGTCAGCCTGTTGGAAGGCGGCTATGATCTTCAAGGATTAGCCGAATCTTGCGCCACCCATGTGCAGCGCATGATGCGCGGTTAGAAAACGAATTTGAGAGTATTTCCATGAGCGAAGATGCCAACCAAGCAAGCGCAGATGTTTCCAAATTGACTTTCGAGCAAGCGCTCGATCAGTTGGAAAAAATCGTCAACGATCTAGAACGTGGCGATGTGGAATTGGAAGAAAGCATCAAAACGTATGAGCGCGGCGAAGCCTTGAAAAAGCACTGTGCCAAATTACTTTCTGCTGCTGAAGACAAAGTGGAAAAAATTCGGGTTGGGGCCGATGGATCAGCGAAGGGCACGGAACCTTTGGATTCCTAATCGCTATTCATAACTGCGACAATTACACAATCACCTCAAAATGACGGTGAATTTGGCGCGCGCCATCTTATATATGGATTGTCGCCGATTGAGATCGACAACACGAAAGCAAAAACGTGAAACCTGAAACCCCTCTTCTCGACACGATTGTACAGTCTAAAGATCTTCGAAAATTGAGTGACGAACAATTGCCTCAAGTTGCCGATGAAGTGCGTCGTGAGATGATCGATGCTGTTTCTGTGACAGGTGGCCACCTGGGCGCAGGGTTGGGTGTTGTGGAACTCACCGTCGCATTGCACCACACGTTCAACACGCCCCACGACCGTATCATTTGGGATGTGGGCCACCAGTGTTATCCGCACAAAATTTTGACTGGTCGCCGCGACCGCATTCGCACTTTGCGCCAGGAAGACGGGCTTTCTGGTTTCACAAAACGTGCAGAAAGCGAATTTGACCCGTTTGGTGCAGCGCACTCTTCGACGTCCATTTCGGCTGGCCTTGGCATGGCTGAAGCGGCGCGTCTCGAAGGCGTTGATCGCAACGTGGTGTCTATTATTGGTGACGGATCAATCACCGCGGGCATGGCCTATGAAGCCATGAACAATGCGGGTGGAATGGATGCAAGACAGATTGTTATTTTGAACGACAATGATATGTCGATTGCGCCGCCCACAGGTGCGATGAGCCACTATCTTGCCCGTTTGGTTTCAGGCCAGACCTATCGCTCCATTCGAGAGACAGCCAAGCAACTTAGTCAAAAACTGCCGAAATTTTTTCAAGACAAAGCGCGGAAAACGGAAGAATTCGCACGTGGTTACTGGCTGGGCGGAACCATGTTTGAAGAACTGGGATTTTACTATGTCGGGCCAATCGATGGGCACGATCTTGACGCGCTGTTGCCGATTTTGCGCAATGTACGCGACAGTAAACAAGGCCCAATCCTGATTCATGTGATAACCGAAAAAGGCAAAGGCTACGCGCCTGCAGAAGGGGCAACAGACAAACTGCATGCGGTTGCGAAGTTTGATGTGGTCACAGGTGAACAGGCAAAAAGCGTTCCCAACGCTCCATCCTACACAAAAGTCTTTGGCCAATCACTGGTGCAAGAGGCAATGGACGATGACAAGATCGTTGGTATAAGTGCTGCCATGCCGGGCGGAACGGGCATAGATATTTTTCAGGATACGTTTCCAGATCGCACCTATGACGTGGGCATTGCCGAACAACACGCGGTCACGTTTGCTGCCGGTTTGGCGAGCGAAGGGTACAAACCGTTTTGCGCGATTTACTCGACATTCTTGCAACGCGGTTACGATCAAGTTGTGCATGATGTATCAATTCAACAATTGCCCGTGCGCTTCCCCATTGACCGCGCAGGTTACGTGGGCGCTGATGGGGCGACACATGCTGGGTCATTTGATGTCGCTTATCTCTCCTGCTTGCCCGGCTTTACCGTCATGGCAGCAGCAGACGAGGCCGAATTGAAACACATGGTGGCCACTGCGGTCGCCTATGACGAAGGGCCTATTTCATTCCGCTATCCACGTGGCGAAGGCGTCGGTGTAGAAATGCCGGAGCGTGGTTCTATTTTGCAGATCGGAAAAGGACGCGTTGTCCGCGAAGGCAGCGCGATTGCATTGCTGTCGTTTGGATCACGCTTACAAGACTGTTTGTTGGCTGCGGAAGAACTGGAAGATCACGGCCTGTCTACCACCGTTGCAGACGCACGGTTTGCCAAACCATTGGACACAGATCTCATTCGTCAATTGGCGCTGAACCATGATGTGCTCATCACCGTTGAAGAAGGTTCGACAGGCGGCTTTGGCGCCATGGTTTTGCATGAACTTGCGGGTCAAGGCTTGCTGGACAGTGGATTGAAAATTCGCACCATGACGATGCCAGATGTTTACATGGATCAGATGAGTCCAGCGGCTATGATAGCAAATGCAGGTTTAGACAAAGCTGGAATTATGGATACCGTTTTTGCCGCACTTGGACGCGCAAACGAATTGCCAATTCGTGCGTGAAACATTGCCGCATCTCGTGCACGAATGTTTGATTGTTGAAGTTACAACACATCTCGTAAGACAGTTCTAAACTGCGACCAGAGGGCAAATTATGAAATTTCTACGTTATGGTATTTGGGCCGTGATTTTCGTCTTGGCTGGCTTTCTTGCCTTTTCGACAATTGGGAATTTCCTTGGCAAAGACAACAAAGTTGCCGGGCTTGTTTCTGTGGGTGGGCCATTCACCGCATTAAATACAAACGGAGAGAAAATAACCCACGATGATCTCAAAGGTCGCCCCCATGCCTTGTTCTTCGGTTTTACAAACTGCCCTGACGTTTGCCCGACAACGCTGTATGAAGCCGGTGAATGGCTGAAAGCCCTTGGTCCAGATGGCGACAAACTGGACGTTTATTTTGTGACAGTTGACCCCACACACGACACGCCGGAAATGCTTGGCACTTATCTCACAGCTTTTGACAAACGCATAAAAGGCATCACAGGCAGCGAAGCGCAAATTGCGGATATTGTGAAAAAATGGCGCGTGTTTGCCGAAAAGGTGGACGCTGGTGATGGCGATTATACAATGAACCACACGGCCACCACGTTCCTCATGAAGGCCGATGGTGAGTTCTTTGGAACAATTGCCTATGGCGAACAAATGGAAACCGCCCAGAAGAAACTTGAACGGCTTGTGAAGTCTTAGGATGAATTGATGTCATTGACTGCAAAAATATCCATTATTGTTGCAAGCGGCGGTTTTCTCGGTGCAGCGGCAGGTTTATGGTCTATGTTTGGCGGCGATGTTTATCTCACCTATATGGCTGGCATGTTGATGCAGTGTTTTTGAGCCCAAAACACGCCAGTAGATGTGTTAACCAAGTGACTCTTTTTTAACCCAATTGTTTTGGTCTTTTTCAATTCAAATTGTAGATAACTCTTCAGGGAACTGGGATTATCACTATGCGTTTTTTGAAAAACACTGCTCTTTTATTTGTTGCAAGCTTTGCATTTACTAATGCTGCGCAGGCGGAAGATTCACGATCAAGTTCAATTCACAAAGCGGCGGCTGTACGGTTGCAAGCTAAATTGGGCACCATTCGCGGCACAATAAAACCTGCTGCACGGAATGTGTTTTTGACAGAGTTTATGATTGACCAATTGAAACCAATTGAAATCAATTTGGATGATGAACGTGCTTCGCTTGATGCAGATGGTCTTGACCGCAACATCATCACGAATTCTGTAGAACAGGAAGATGACGTTGTCACACTGGCAGGGCATAGCGACCTTGATGACCTAACTGCCGCCGTTGATAAAATGATCGCCAAGCAAGACTAAGTCTGTTTCTTGCCTTTCAAGATGCCGCCTGCCATGCATCGCTGATGCAGGACGCGAACACAAAACAACGCATTGATATCCTTATGACCGAGCTCGGTTTTGCCCCAAGCCGTTCGCGGGCGCGTGATATGATTGCGAGGGGATGCGTGTGTGTGGATGGCAATGTGGTGCGCAAAGCGGGCAATACTTTTTTCCCAAATGCCAAAATCAAAGTGGATGATCCAACTCAAGGCTATGTATCGCGCGCCGCCCTCAAGCTGATCGCAGGATTGGATGAGAGTGGCATTGATGTGAATAACAAATACTGCCTCGATCTTGGGTCCTCTACGGGTGGATTTACCGAAGTTCTGCTGGAACGTGGTGCGCGCCATGTGTTTGCTTTGGATGTGGGCCATGGCCAGATGGTTGAACATATTTCCAACAATCCAAACGTCACCAATCTTGAGAAATTCAATGCGCGCGATCTGGTCAGGAACACGTTTCCACATCAGCCACAGATTGTGGTGAGCGACATGAGTTTCATTTCGCTCCGAATTGCGGCAGAACCCGCACTATTGCTGACCGCTGAAACCGCAGCCTGCGTCCTTTTGGTGAAACCGCAATTTGAAGTTGGCCGCGACGGTATCGGCAAAGGAGGGCTTGTGACTGACGATGCTTTAGTGGACAAGACGCTGGAGGAGATCGAAGTCTGGTTTAAAAATCTACCAGGATGGTCGATCACTCATTTCCTGCCATCTCCTTTGACGGGTGGCGATGGCAATCAAGAATATTTATTGTGTGGAGCACGACATGTCTGAAGTGAAAATTCGTGCATTGGGCGTGCTTGGTGACGGGGTTGCCAGTCATACAAGTGGATCTGTTTTTGTGCCTTTCACATTGGC
>CALHHQ010000068.1 GCA_938030645.1 uncultured Rhizobiaceae group bacterium | reverse complement strand
ACCGATGGTGGTTCGAAAATCGGATTTGCCGATGCGATCCGCGAAGCGGGTGCGGAAGTCACCGACACATTCTCTGTTTTCTATTACGACATATTCAAAGACGCGCCAGCCACGCTGAAAAAGCATGGCATGGATCTGCATTATCTCACCACGTGGCACGAAGTGTTAGCCGTGGCGCGCGCAGAAAAACTGTTCGACGAAACAACGCTGGAAGCCGTAAAAGAATTCCTAAACGCCCCATACGAATGGAGCGCCAAACATGGTGGCATTTCAGAGCGGGCTTAAACAGCCTCACTCGTGACTGGGGTTGGCAACGTTTTTAGAAGAACGTTTCCACGACATACCAAGCGCCCATGAGCAGCACGAGAGAAGCCACAAGCACCGTCAAAACACGGTGTTTCGGCGAGGCCTCGCCACCACGCGCTGCATTTGTTTTGATCTCAACCATTTCGTCGTTCCTTTGTTTTTTCACTAGAACACGAGAAACGTGGGATTGAATTGCGGCGTGGACAAGTCACGAGTGTTCACAGACTGGTGTTGAAGGCACCGAAGTTGAGGTAAATGAGGAGGCTAAAAGCCTTTGAAACTGCTGATCGATTAAAGAATTAGGTCATCAATCGTTTTTGGATGGTCGGTCAACATCTCATATCCATCATCGGTTATGATGAGGCTGTCGCCAATTTGAGCGCGGAACGTGTTGACGGAAACCGACCCATCCACCGCCAGAACCATACCAGGTTGCAACAATGTTTTGTCTCCTGTGACCAACTGAGGCACTTCAAGAAAACTAAATCCCGTCGCCCGGCCACAGCGAAACGGATATTCATATCCGGCGTCTTGTATGACCTCAGCGTAGGCGGCATGGACGCTTTCGGCTGTGGCGCCGGGTCGCAATTCGGCAAGAGCAGCGCTTTGACTGGCCAACGCCGTTTCATAAACCGCGACTTGCGATTTATCTTCAATGTCACCAATCCAAAACGTTCGGTCATATCCCAATTTGAACTTGTGGAAGTTCGTCATTCCGCAAAAACACAGGAACACAGGTTCGCCGTGTTTCATAATGCGGGTTGAGGCACGGTGATGTGTTTTAGTTATCGTGTCTCCAGACGCCATGATTTGTAAAAAATGGGTGTTGGGAGACATATCAGCGTCATTGTAGTGAGCGGTCAAAAGTTCGGCAGCTTTGCGGGTTCCAGCCTGAGAGGTGGCAATGGCCACTTCATATTCTGGAACGCCATCACCAATAGCAGCGCGTCCGGCATTCATCATGGCATTGGCAACTTGTCCTGCGTGACGTGCCAGCTGCAATTCTTCCGATGATTTTATCATGCGCATTTGCGCAAGAATTGAGGTTGCAGAACTCACATGATCCGCACTTACCATGTCATCAACGTATGACCGCACAACTGGTGGCATGTGATTTGGTTCAATGGCAACATGGGCTGCTTTACTTAAAAGTGAGGGCAGTTCTTCGCGCCATTCATTGCCCATTCCATCATTCCACGGCGCAATACGATCCACATGCGCAGCAGCTTCTGCGGTGTTCAAATCAATCGTCGGTGTGATCAAAAGTGTCGGTCCAATGGCATGAACCACTAAAATGGTGGGGCGGCCAAATTCCATGTGGAGATAGTCATAATATCCCGTCAGATAATAGACATTGTCGTCATCAGTGATGAGCGCCACATCAATATTGTTTTCACCAAGGCGCTTTTGGAACTCTTCCAAGCGTCGTGTAAAAATACTCATCATGAATTTTCCACATGATTGGGCAATCGATCACGCACAATATTTGTCCATAACTTGGTGCCGATGGGCAGCAATTCGTCATTGAAATCATAGTCATTGGAATGGAGTGGTTGCCCGGTAGGGCCGTCTTCACCATTCCCAAGCAGAACGAAACAACCGGGGACCGCAGCGCTAAAGTGTGCAAAATCCTCAGAAAAACTCATGGGTTCGCGGTCGCCAATGGCTTCAAGCCCACTGGCCTTTGCTGCTCGAATGCAGGCATCGACAGGCTGATCCGCGTTGATCGTTTCAATAAATTCCGTATTGAATTCGAACGTTACCCTTATTCCGTGAGCCGTGGCAGCGCCATCGACGATCTGTTTCATTAATTGTGAGATGGAATTGCGATCTTCGGGTGACCTTGCCCTCACATCGCCTTTCAGTATGGCATGACCCGGCAATACGTTGCGCTGACCATCAGCAATAAACTCTGTGACAGAAACAACAGCTCCAGCCCCGGGCGCAAGTTTGCGCGATACGATGGTTTGCAACGTCTGTACAATTTCAGATCCTATAGTGATCGCGTCGCGCCCTGCTTGCGGCATGGAAGCATGCCCGCCTTGTCCATGGATTTCAATTTCAAACAGGCTTTCGCTTGAGCATATTAATCCTTTGCGGGTGGAAACTTGCCCGACAGGAACGCCGGGAAGGTTGTGGATGCCGTAGATTTCTTCAACGGGAAAACGTTCCAGCACACCTTCATCAATCATCGCACCGGCACCAAGACCATGTTCTTCATTGGGCTGGAATATGAAGACGACCGTGCCATCAAATTGAGGATCGAGAGCAAGGGTTTTGGCCGCGCTCAACAACATGGTCATGTGCCCATCGTGGCCACATGCGTGCATCACTCCATGGTTTTGTGAAACATAGCCATGTTGGCTTTGCTCAGTGATTGGCAGGGCATCCATATCGGCCCGCAAACCGATAGCCCGATTGCCTGTTCCTGCTTTCAAAATACCAACAACACCAATTCCTTCGTGGACCTCAATACCGTAGCTGTCCAACAATTTCGCAATTCGCGCCTTCGTGCGCTTTTCTTGAAACCCAAGCTCGGGGTGGCGGTGAAACTCCTGTCGAAGCATTGCAAAATCGTTGCCCATACAAATCTAGTCCTCTTCAATCGGCACCGTTTGAAATCGAGCGAATATCAGCACGCAACACAACCAGCTACAAGAACAATACCATGCACGAAAACAAAAGAACCTCCCCACTGGTTTACAATGGAGAGGTTCTCAAAACTTGGATGAGTATGTGTCTTTAGCTGTCTTTGCCGACTGCGATTGGCAGTTCCGGTTTGGCGCTCCATTCCACCATGGACCCGTCGTAGACGCGCACGTTTTTCTTGCCCAAAACCTCGCTCAACACAAACCAATTGGTCGATGCCCAATGACCAGTGTTGCAATATGAAATGACAGGTTTGTCGTCGGACACCAAACTCGCCACCTTTGTCAGCGCGGCCTTGTTCAAAAGGTTCGCAGAGCCATCAGAGAAGAATTTGTGGTTGTCCAGATTGACAGACTGCGGAATGCGCCCTGCACGAGCAGCTTTCGGGTGCTTGGCTTCGCCAATGTACTGTTTGTCGGGGCGGCCATCCAAAACTTGAACATCGCTTGAGCGATATTTGGCTTTCACTTCATCCAAAGGAACAATCAGGTTGGCTGTCACTGTGGCTTTGTAAGCCGCTGGTGTGGGTGCAACCTGTTTTGTGGAAAGAGATTGGCCTGCTGCAACCCAAGCTTTCTGCCCACCTTCCAAAATTGAAATCTTCTTGTGACCAAGCTGCTTTAGTGTCCAGTACACACGTGCGGACGATCCAAAATCGGTGGCATTGTTGCCAGCGGAGACCAGCACAACGTGATCGTCATTTGCGACGCCGAGTTTGCTCAACAAAGCTTCCAGCGCGGAAGTCTCAGGTAACACGCCGACCACACCATCGCGAGACGTGCGCCATCCGGCCTTTAAATAGTTGGCTTCAACCGCACCAGGAATATGCCCTGCTGCATAGCTTTGGCCTTCTTGGAGACCAATTTTCGACCGCACATCGATAATATCGACGGAGTTCTGGTTTTTCACCAACCAGTCAACATCAACCAAAGGCCCGCCATCTGCCATGGCGAAAGTTGGTTGGATGAAAACTGTGGCAACTGCAGCAAGTGTCAATGAACGTAGGGACATGGGAATTCCTTTTCGATTTACATTTAGATGTAGCTTACCTCCCAGCAACAGGAGACGACAGGAACATTGATGCGCGTCGCTCCTTTAAAGCGGAATATAGTTCCGCCTCAATTGGGCAGAGTTGGTATCACGTTCCGCCAAATGCGTGCGAAATACAGCTGTGGAAATTACTCTCCCAAACCATCAAACAACGGCGTTGACAGATAACGCTCGGCAAAACTGGCCAGAACAACGACGATATTTTTGTTTGCCCATTCCTTGCGCTTGCCAACTTTTATAGCGGCAACAAGCGCTGCACCGGATGAAATACCAACGGGTACACCTTCCAGTTTCGCCACTTCACGCGCCATATTGAAGGCTTCGTCATTGGTAACAGTGATGACTTCATCAAAGACTTTCACATCCAATATCGCTGGTGCAAAACCGGCACCGATGCCTTGAATTTTGTGAGGGCCAGGGCCACCACCCGATAGAACGGGAGAATCTGCGGGTTCAACAGCCACCACATGCAGCTTAGGATTTTGTTTTTTCAGATACTTGCCTGCACCTGTGATTGTTCCGCCCGTGCCGATACCAGACACAAAAACATGCACTTTGCCTTTGGTGTCGTTCCAAATTTCAGGGCCGGTTGTGCGGCGGTGTACTGCTGGATTGGCAGGGTTTTCAAACTGCTGTGGAATGACCGCGCCTTTTATATCTGCAGCGAGTTCATTTGCCTTCGCAATGGCGCCATTCATGCCCTTTGCGGCCTCTGTGAGTTCCAATTCAGCACCAAGAATTGCAAACATCTTTCGACGTTCAACGGACATGCTTTCAGGCATGGTGAGGATCAAACGATAGCCTTTGGCTGCCGCTGCCATGGCAAGCCCGATGCCTGTATTGCCAGATGTCGGTTCGATCAATGTGGTCTTGCCGGGCTTGATTTTTCCGGCTTTCTCCATGGCTTCCACCATGGCCACGCCAATGCGATCTTTCACGCTTGATGTCGGGTTGAAGAACTCAAGCTTCGCCATCAAATTGGCTTTAACACGATTTTTCTTGGCCAGTTTGTCCAGCCGCACGATTGGTGTATCGCCCACAGTGTCGGTGATGCTCTTATAAATTTTCCCGCGACCTTTGGTGGCCATATCGCAATTCTCCAGCGTTTCGTTTCATTGAATAAAACATGGGGGCAGTGCGATTGCCAGACAAGGCCAAGTCGCGCTGCCCCCATTGTGGAGAAATCTATTCGTCAGAGGCTTTAGCCTTTTGGAAAATAATCCGTCAGATCACCGTCGCGGTAAACATCTGTGGTCGCGCAATGAAGTGCACCACCAAATGCGTA
>CALHHQ010000067.1 GCA_938030645.1 uncultured Rhizobiaceae group bacterium | reverse complement strand
TCGCCTTTGAGATTGGCCTCAACCCTTGCGATCAGACCTTCTTTCCAAACCATGCGATCCAGCTGCCAGAAACCCAAACCGCATAGAAATACCAAGCCTATTGCGATACAGGCGGAAAGAAACAAGGTTCCGCGCGTCATGTGTTGTCCTCTTCATTGGGTTTGTCCCAAACACCTTCGGCAGCTTTATGGTGATAGGTGAGCGCAATGAGTGCGCCCTTGGTCATGCGCAAGGCCGGAAGACCAAGAAGCAAAATGAGCGGAAACCATAATACGATGTGCAGCCAGAACGGTGGTCCAAAATTCAGTTCCACATAGAGCGCTAACCCAAGAATTACGAAACCCAGTCCCATAATGATGAATACCGTTGGCCCGTCACCAGCGTCATTGAACTCATAATTCAGGCGGCAAGCCGTGCATTCGTCTTTTACTTTCAGCAAGCCTACAAACAATGCCCCCTCACCGCAGCGCGGGCATCGCCCCCTCATACCCGTGGGCACAGGATCCAGATGCGGATAGTGTTTTCGTGGCGCGTTGTTCATGAAATCTCACTTCAAAGAAAAAGGCGACTTTCAACTGAAAGCCGCCTCCTCAAATTTCTATAACGTTTGCCGGCTAGTGGGCGGCGATTGTCCCGCCTGCGGATGCCCAGATGTAGACTGCAAAGAACAGGAACAACCAAACAACGTCCACAAAATGCCAGTACCAAGCTGCCGCTTCGAAACCGAAGTGTTGCTTTTCCGTGAAGTGACCACGCATTGCACGAACCAAGCAAACCACCAGGAAGATCGTTCCGATAAACACGTGGAACCCGTGGAAGCCTGTCGCGAGGAAGAACGTTGCACCGTAGAGGGAATCTTTGAATGCGAATGGTGCCTCTACATATTCCAAGACCTGAACAGCAGAGAAGATAAGACCGAGAACAACTGTGAGAGTAAGCCCCCAAATCAGTCCCTTACGGTCGCCTTCCAAAAGCGCATGGTGCGCCCAAGTCACTGTTGTTCCTGAAAGCAACAAAGTAATTGTGTTGAACAATGGCAAGTGAAGTGGATCAAGAACTTCAATACTCGCTGGTGGCCATACACCGCCTGTGTAAGCCACACGAGCCTCTTGAATAGCTTCAGCAGGGAACAGAGCAGCATCGAAGAACGCCCAAAACCAAGCCACAAAGAACATCACTTCTGACGCGATGAACATGATCATGCCGTAGCGCAAATGCATGGACACAACTGGCGTGTGATCCCCAGCATGCGCTTCTTTGATTGTATCAGCCCACCAAGCGTACATTGTGTAAAGCACTATGATCAGACCCAGAACGAATACCCAAGGGCCACTCATGCCCATGGTTGATGCATCAGGGTTTTGGATTGATTGCATCCAAACAACACCGCCAATGGCCATAACCAAAGCACCAACAGAACCGATAAACGGCCAAGGGCTTGGGTCAATGATGTGATAGTCGTGGTTTTTTCCGTGCGCGTCGGCCATTTTGGTCTCCAGCGATTGCTGCCTATTTAAGTGTCTTATAACGCTTTGTTGCGAATTCTAAAGACTGGATTTCGTTTTTTCACCGACTGCCTTTTCGGGCGCTGCCTGAGAAAGTTTAGCGTCCTCTTCCGCATCTTCATCTGCAAAAAATGTGTAAGAGAGAGTGATTGTTTTCGTGTCTTTCAACAACGGATCATTGACGATCTCTGGATCAACAAAAAACACGACTGGCATATCAATGCTTTCGCCCGCTGCCAGCTTCTGCTCAGTGAAGCAAAAGCATTCCATTTTGTTGAAATACACGCCCGCCGCACCGGGAGATACGTTGAAAGATGCTGTCCCGAAGCTTGTGTTCGGCCCAATGTTTTTAGCGAAATAAGCAACCTGCTTGTTCTCGCCAATCTTGATCTCGACTTGTCTTTGCTTTGGTGCGAACTCCCAATCGAGATCAGTTGATACATTGGCATCAAAACGCACGTTGATTGTGCGGTCCAAGACGACTTCGCTGCCAGCATCAGCACGCTGTGTTGTGCCGCCATAGCCAGTGACTTGGCAGAAGATTTCGTAAAGTGGCACCGCTGCAAACGACATGCCCAACATGCCAAAAGTCAAACCCAAACACAGGGTGACGGCTGACACATTGTTCTTAGGTGCAGGCTTATGAGATTTTGGAGTGTTCTGCATCATTTGGTGTCCAAACTAATAATTGGACGGTCCATCAGACGAGGTCCAAACTTCACGATGGTGGCCGTGTAAAAGACAGCAACGAGTGCAAAAAGACAAAGACCAATCGCGATGCTGCGCATGCGGCGCGCACGGCGTTGTTGATCGTTCAGTTCGACACTTTCGCCGTCTACAATTTTGCCTTCACCCACATCCATTTAAATCACCATCCAAGAAGACAGGAGATAAGAACCAGTCACGCGGAAGACGATTGCGTCGACCATGAGAAAACCGAAAATTGCGAAGAGATAAGCAATGGAGAAACCAAACAGTTTCTTTTCAGCGATCAGCTTTTCATCGCGGCCGGCAATCTGCCAAACCTTATAAGTGAACCATAAAAACGCCAGACCGAGTGCGCCACCAATTATGCCAAACAATGGACCCGCAAAGCCAAGAAAATACGGCGCCGCGCTCAGTGGAGCCAACAAAACGGAGTAAGCCAACATTTGGTTGCGGGTAGACTTTTCACCAACAACGTTTGGCATCATTGGAACATGTGCATCGTCGTAGTCGCGCATTTTCCACAAAGCCAGCGCCCAGAAATGTGGCGGGGTCCAAATGAAGATGATGGCAAACAAAACGATACCTTCGATGCCGATGGTTCCAGTGACACATGCCCAGCCGATCATAGGAGGAAAAGCACCTGCCGCCCCCCCGATAACGATATTTTGCGGTGTCGAGCGCTTTAGCCACATTGTGTAAATGACGGCATAGAAAAAGATCGTGAAGGCGAGCAAACCGCCAGCGACCCAATTGACCAATAGTCCAAGAGTCAACACAGACAAGGCTGACAATACAATTCCGAAGTTCAGTGATTGACCAGCAGTAACATTGCCAGCTGGCACCGGCCGAGATGTCGTGCGCGACATAACGGCGTCAATGTCTGCATCATACCACATATTCAAAGCGCCAGACGCACCAGCGCCAACGGCAATTGCGATCACAGCGATGATTGCAAGAAACGGGTCCATGGACCCTGGAGCTGCCAACAACCCTGCCACAGCTGTGAACACCACAAGACGCATGACGCGTGGCTTCATCAACGCAAAATAATGCGAAGGTTCAGCCAGTGAAATATCGTTATCGACGATTTCGTTGCTCATGGACATTGTCTTTTCCGAAACTCGGTCTTTACTCTTAGAACTGGTCCCGCAACTCATATGAATTGCGGGACCTTAAGTCGTTTTCCAAGTGCGTTATTTAACGCGTGGAAGCTGTTCCCACTGGTGGAATGGCGGTGGTGAAGGCAACTGCCATTCCAGTGTTGTTGCGCCCTCGCCCCATGGATTGTCGCCAGCGAGACGCTTGCGCATGAAGGCTTCCGCAATACCCACCAAGAAGATCAATACAGCGAATGCAGAAATGTACGAGCCAATAGAGGACACATAGTTCCATCCGGCAAATGCATCAGGATAATCCACGTAACGGCGCGGCATACCAGCAAGACCCAAGAAGTGTTGTGGGAAGAAAATGATGTTCACACCAATGAATGTCACCCAAAAGTGCGTTTTGGCGATCAGCGAGTTGTACATGTAACCGGTCATTTTCGGGAACCAGTAGTACCAACCCGCAAACACCGCAAACACAGCACCGAGAGACAACACATAGTGGAAGTGAGCAACCACATAATATGTATCGTGGAAAGAACGGTCCAAACCAGCGTTGGCGAGTTGAACGCCTGTTACACCGCCTACTGTGAACAGGAAGATGAAGCCAATGGCCCACAACATGGGTGTGCGGAATGTGATCGACCCGCCCCACATTGTTGCAATCCACGAAAAGATCTTCACGCCTGTTGGCACCGCAATAACCATCGTAGCGAACACGAAGTAGCGTTGGGTGTTGAGCGAAAGGCCCACTGTGTACATGTGGTGCGCCCACACGATGAAGCCAACAGCACCAATCGCAACCATCGCATAGGCCATACCAATGTAACCAAAGATCGGCTTGCGCGAGAAAGTTGAAATGATGCGAGAGACGATGCCGAAACCAGGCAAGATCAAGATGTAAACTTCAGGGTGACCGAAGAACCAGAAGAGATGCTGGAACAAGATCGGATCGCCACCAAATTCAGCGGTGAAGAATGCAGTTCCGAAATTACGGTCCGTCAGAAGCATTGTGATTGCGCCGGCCAATACAGGCAGTGACAAAAGCAGCAAGAAGGCTGTGATCAAAACAGACCAAGCAAATAGAGGCATTTTGTGCAGGGTCATACCCGGCGCACGCATGTTGAAGATCGTCGTGATGAAGTTGATTGCACCCAGAATAGATGATGCACCAGCGATGTGCAGCGACAGGATTGCAAAATCCATCGCAGGACCAGGCTGACCAGATGTGGAAAGCGGCGGATAAATGGTCCAACCACCACCAACACCAAAGCTACCGGGTGCGCTTGGCATGAAGATAGAAACCGTCAACAAGATCAACGCAGGCGGCAACAACCAAAACGAGATGTTGTTCATGCGCGGGAATGCCATGTCTGGCGCACCGATCATGATCGGCACCATCCAGTTGGCGAAACCACCAATAAGCGCTGGCATCACCATGAAGAAG
>CALHHQ010000066.1 GCA_938030645.1 uncultured Rhizobiaceae group bacterium | reverse complement strand
CCACCAGCTCGGTACGCAACTGATTATATGTCAGCGTCATCGCCTTCTATTACTTTTCATCGCCCATAGCCGCCAAAAGGCTCGCTTGGTGATCGGTGATAAGAGCATCAAACATTTCGTCCAACCCTTCACCCGCAATCAATCGATCCAACTTATAAAGCGTGAGGTTGATGCGGTGGTCAGACACCCGTCCTTGCGGAAAATTATATGTGCGAATGCGTTCTGAACGATCCCCAGATCCCACTTGCCCTTTGCGAGAATCGGCACGTTCCTGATCGATTTTCTGACGCTCCATATCGTACAGGCGCGTGCGCAATTCCTTCATGGCATTGGCGCGGTTTTGATGTTGGGATTTTTCAGACGAAATCACCACGACACCAGTGGGCACATGAGTAATGCGCACGGCGGAATCCGTCGTGTTCACATGCTGACCACCAGCGCCCGATGCGCGCATCGTATCAATGCGCAAATCTTCATTGCGAATTTCAATATCCACGTCTTCCGCTTCTGGTAATACCGCAACTGTGGCAGCGGACGTGTGAACACGCCCGCCAGATTCCGTTTCAGGAACCCGCTGCACACGGTGAACACCTGATTCAAATTTCATACGGGCAAATACACCGTGGCCTTTGATGTTCGCCACGATCTCTTTGTAGCCGCCCACTTCGCCAGCGCTTTCAGAAAGCACTTCGACTTTCCAGCCATGGGTTTCTGCATGACGCTGATACATGCGAAACAAATCACCCGCAAAAAGGGCAGCTTCAGACCCGCCTGTGCCTGCGCGCACTTCCAAAATGACACTGCGGTCATCGGCGGCATCTTTAGGCAGAAGCAAAATTTGCAATTCGTCTTGCGCTTCTTCGATAGACTGTTTCAAAGCGGGCATCTCTTCTTCAGCCATCGCCTTCATTTCGGCGTCTGTATCAGCATCCGACAGAAGTTCAGCCAAACCCATAAGTTCGTCTTTGTTCGCTTCCATTTCTTTGATTTTTTCGATCACCGGTCCAAGCGCTGCAAACTCCTGAGCCATTTTGACATAGGCCTCTTGATCGGGATTGGAACTCATTTGAGTTTCCAATTCTTGGTGCCGATTGAGAAGCTGATCTATTTTTTCCTGAGGAAGCATAAATATCCTGAATGTGAAGCCAAGTCGGTGTCGCGTTACACCGCAATACCATGTTGGTCAGCATAGTCACTAAGTGTTTCTCGCATCGTGCGAGCACCAATCGGTTCATCCACCGCAGCATTCACCATATGACTAATCTTCGCCATATCGATGGAGCGGATCATTTCTTTGATCGGCCCTACCGAGGCAGGCGGCATTGAAATAGCACGATATCCAAGCCCCAATAGAGCCAAGGCCGACAATCGATCACCCGCCAATTCTCCGCACAACTGAAGTGATGTGTTGTTACGTTCGGCTGCCCGAACGATCTCGCGCAAAGCCCGCAAAAACGGACGCGACAATGGGCTATAGCGGTTGGCCAAATAAGCATTGGTGCGATCACTTGCCGCCATAAATTGGAACAGGTCGTTTGAACCAACAGAAACGAAATCAACCTTCTGCATTAACTCATCAAGCTGAAACAGAAGTTGTGGAACTTCTATCATGGAACCCAGTAAAATTTCATTTGGCAAAGCGTGCCCAAATCGCGCTTGCGCTTCGATCTCATGATCGAGCATGGCACGTACTTGATCAATTTCTGTAACCGTTGTGATCATCGGAAGTTTGATTTTTAGGGTGTGCCCAATGCCTGCTTTCAACAATGCTCGCAACTGCATGCGCAAAAGCCCCGGACGGTCTATAGACAAACGGATTGCCCGCCAACCGAGCGCTGGATTGTCTTCCTTTGCAGAACGCAAATAAGGCAGAACCTTATCACCACCAATATCCACTGTACGGAATGTGACAGGGCGACCATTTGCGGCTTCCAGAACGCTTTTGTAGAACCGTTCTTGTTCATTCATGCGCGGCAAACGGCTTGAGATCATGAACTGCAGTTCTGTGCGGAAAAGACCAATGCCAACAGCACCCGTGTGGTCCAATTGCGGTAAATCCATTGTCAAACCGGCGTTCAGCAATAGGTCAATGTCTACACCATCAATCGTGATGGCCGGTTTATCGCGCAATGCATCAAACCGCGCTTCGCGTTCAGCACGAAACTCTATTCGCTCCAGATAATTTGCACTAAGATCTTCAACAGGGCGTAAATGCACGCTGCCATCATCTCCATCGACGATGAGTGCATCCCCGTTTTCAGCTCGTGCAACAAAGCCTTGGACTTGCGACACAACTGGAATTCCAAGTGCTCTTGCGACGATAACCACATGGCTTGTGGCTGCTGCCTCTTCCAGAACAAGGCCTCTAATGCGGTGTTGATCGTAATCCAACAGTTCTGCAGCACCCATAGAACGCGCAACAACGATGAACTCTTCTTCTTCAGTCAGAGGAATGGCGGAAGCACCCATCAACTGTTTCATCAAACGACGAGACAGATCATCAAAGTCATTCAATCTTTCACGCAGATAAGGGTCGGATGAGCGCAGCAATCGCGTGCGGTTTTCCTGACTGACTTTTTCAGTCGCAGCCTCCGCGGTCAAACCATCACGAATCGCATCTTCAATCCGACGCACCCAACCGCGATCATGGGCAAACATCCGGTATGTTTCGAGCACATCCACATGGTCTCCCACATCGGCCATCCCAGCGTCTTCCACATTGCGCGAGACCAGTTCATCAACAGATGCGCGAAGCGATGTAACCGCCAAAGCCAGGCGATGAAGTTCCGTTTCTTCATCATCACCAAACAGGTTTTCGACAACCACACGCAATTCGTGAAGAACAACCGTGCCAATGCCAATGCCCGGAGAATAGGCAGCCCCATTTAAACTGATGGGGCGCGATTGATCGAGCTGCGTCCCCTGTTGGGCCAAGCCTTTTAAATCGCCTGATGCCACAAGATCCGACAGAACCATCGCAGCAGTTTCAAGAGCTTCTATCTCTTCAGCATCGAAATGTTTGATGTCTTCTGTTTGAACCACCAACACACCCAAAGGGCGGCCTGCGCGTTTCATGGGCACGCCCAGAAACGATTGGTAAATTTCTTCGCCAGTTTCTGGAAGATAGGCGAATGACGGGTGTTTTTGCGCTTCAGACAAATTGAGTGGGCGACCCGCCGCCGCAATGGTACCTACAAGACCTTGACCCACACGCAATTGCGACGTGTGAACCGCTTCAGCCTTCAAACCGAACGTGGCAAAAAGTTCCAAAATATCATCGGCGCGACGCACATAAACTGAACACACTTGGGCAGACATCGCAGCAGCAATTTGCTGCACAATTCTGTCGAGCCGCTCTTGGGGCCCAATAGGTTCCGCCATCGCTTCGCGAAGGTACTTGAGCAGAACCCGAGGTCCGGTAACTTGACCGTCCATTGTGAGCTCCTTGATTTGTTCTCTTTAGAGAACCAGCAAGTGCTGTGCCAGTCAGGCCAGCGCTGCTACTCCTTGTCTAGACCGTAAACTGAATGCAGCGTGCGTACAGCAAGTTCAGCATAATCCTGATCGATCAAAATAGAAATTTTAATCTCGGACGTGGTGATTGCCCGAATATTAATCCCTTTTTCAGCCAATGCCTTAAAAGCAGTCGATGCAACACCTGCATGGCTGCGCATACCAATGCCGACAACAGACACTTTCACCATGCCGGGATCACTTTGCACGACTTCATAACCGATGGATTCTTTTGAAGCTTCAAGCGTCGAAACGGCCTTCTCCAAATCGCTTGATGGCACTGTAAAAGTCATATCGGTGACAGAACCGTCTTCCGACACGTTTTGTACGATCATATCCACATTCACATGAGCATCGGCCAAAGGACCGAACACGGCTGCTGCAATTCCCGGCTTGTCGGAAACTCTGCGGAGTGAAATTTGCGCTTCGTCTTTGGCGTAAGCAATGCCCGTTACAGTCTGCTGTTCCACGATCTCATCCTCGTCACAAATCAGCGTGCCGGGCGGGTTTGCACCGTCGCTGGAATCAATTGAATCTGGGTCATCAAAGCTGGATCTCACAAATGTTCGCACACCGTGCACCATGGCCAGTTCCACAGAACGCACCTGCAGAACTTTTGCACCAAGAGATGCCATTTCAAGCATCTCTTCAAATGTGATCTTATCCAAACGCTGTGCTTTTGAAGCTCCTGCAGTTTTGCCCCACAAACGCGGATCGGTCGTGTAAACGCCATCCACATCAGTATAGATGTCGCAACGGTCAGCTTTCACACCGGCTGCGATTGCTACAGCACTTGTGTCAGAACCACCCCGACCCAAAGTCGCAATGCGATTGTCAGGACCAATGCCTTGAAAACCAGCAACAACTGCAACCTGCCCGCGACCCATACGCTCGATAATATCCGAGCCATCTATATCTTCGATCCGTGCTGCACCATGCACAGCATTGGTTTTGAGCGGGATTTGCCATCCAAGCCATGACCGCGCATCGACACCCATAGACTGCAAGGCAATAGCCAGCAAACCGCTGGTCACTTGCTCACCAGAAGCAACAATAGCATCGTATTCACGTGCGTCATAAATTTGAGCGTTGGACCCTGCCACTTTAGGCATTTCATTGACCCAATTTACAAGCTCATTTGTTTTTCCAGACATCGCTGAAACCACCACGGCAACTTCGTGGCCAGCATCATGCTCACGCTTCACATGACGTGCCACATTGTGGATACGCTCCAGATCAGCGACCGATGTGCCACCAAATTTCATCACCAACCGGGCCATGAACAAATTGCCTGTTTCTGCTGAAAACAACTGCGCCCCAAAAGAGGGGCGCTTATCTGCCGCGTGTTTAAACCAAGCGTTGTGGTGGGGCAAGACGCAGCTACCAATTGATAACCATGACTTACGATTCAATTCCTGCGGTTAACGAATGATAACTTGCACCAACTAAACTTGGGGTAATCTATGGAGACACCCAATGAGACTGGTCACAACAATTGCACTTTTGATTTTGACATCTTCCAGCGTGAGCTTGGGTGTCAGCATGGATTATGAGAACCAGAGTGCCGCTCCAATAAAAGACAAATCTGAAATCGCAAATCCGTTTGCATCAGTCATGGCAGACTTAGATGGCAACGGGGTTCGCGAGTTGGTAAAAATGCACTCTGTAAAAACAAAAGGTGTCGACCGACTTTCAATCCATGATGCTGAAACCGATGCAAAATCAAACCGCATTGAAATGGACCTTGCCGATCATTGGGGACGCGGCTCTTATCCAACATCAATTGCCAGCGGAAACATCGACGAAGACAGCAACATGGAACTTGCGGTTACCCGAAAGTCCAGTGTGAATATGCGCACGGCGCTTTACGATTTTGAACGATCAAAAAGAAATGGCAGTCAATCAGTTGGCAAAATGAAACTGGTTCAAGAATTTGGTAAAGATTGGGGCCGAAAATATTTTGCCCAACAGGCCGCATTTGGAGATTTGGACGGCGACGGGCGCGATGAACTGGTCCTCACGACTAACGCGCCCGACCGCCTTTACAACTCAGATCCAAACCCAAAACGCCCTGGACCCGTCATGATTTACACTCGATACGGCAAAGGTGAGAAGTTCCAACCTGCGTATCATGTGGATGGCTACTTCAAAGGCTTCAAAGTCGGGTATGTTGCAATCCGCGATATGAACCGTGACGGCAAAATGGACATTTTAGTGACCGAGAAGGTGAATAAAGAAAGCGACAAACCGCGCTACAAAGTGTTCACACCGGCCCAAGCACTCATCCCTGCGATCGCATCACGCATGGAACTCTTGTCCCAAGGAAAGAAGAAGTTTGCGAACAGTTTCTTTGTCCAGAAGGACGAAACCAGAATTGCTTCTGCGGACTAACCGAATCTAAACAACGACCATTTCGCGAGGCGCGCGCCGACTGAGAAGTTGCGGCGCACCGTCGCGGATAACGATGTTTTCTTCATGCACCAACATACCCCCACCCGTTATCGAAATAGATGGCTCCAATGTCATAGTCGCGCCCTCAACCATCTTGGTATGATCCCAATGGATAAGTGACGGTGTTTCAGTGAGTTGAGTTCCAAGTCCATGGCCACATCGCCCCACATTTCCTCCCGCATCTCCGATTACAGAGTTCATAGCTGCCGCAATATCTGCGCATGTTGAACCGGGCCTTGCCGCTTGTAACCCCGCTTCAGTGGCCAACCAAAGCGTCTCGTGCGCCTTGGCCACATCGCTTCTAATGGAGCCTATGCCAAAATTTCGATCAAAATCACAAAAATAGCCTCGAAGCGTTGCTCCGGTGTCGAGCATAAAAACATCGCCTGACTTTAGGGGCGTGTCGTCTGGTGGGGAAATAACATCATCATAACCCAAAGCCCCTGCCCCACCGACCAGATAAGGCACATCTTCCGCACCTTGTTGGAGCAGTTCAATTTTGAAAGTCTGGAAGGCATTCGCAAGCGTTTGACCTTCGTGAAACAGCACTGCAGCTTTATCAAAAGTGTTAGACGCAATCGCGCAAATTTTGTGTTGAAGCGCTATCTCTGATTCCGACTTTACAAAACGAATAGCGTCCAGGATCGGTGTCGCGTCCAGAAATTCAGACCCCTTCAATTGGGATTGCAATTCCAAAAAGTCACGATGGGGCATACGCAAATGGCTTTCACGTCCCATCGGTATGCCAATCTTGGAGAACGAAGATAAAGCATCAGCAACCAACGAGACACCGTCATCGTCTTGGTGCGGCGAGGCCCATGTACGGATATCGTCAATCCATGTGTTTGCCATGAGTGGAGCACCAATTTCTGGAACCACTGCGATGGGTTTTCCTTTGCCTGGTACAATGCAAAACCAAGGGCGTGTAGGGCTTTGCCAGAACAGAGTTCGAAAGCCAGTAAAATAACGGATATCAGCTTCGGTGCTCAGAAAAATTGCATCAAGTTTAGATTGGTGCATCAAAGATTGAACGCGAGCGACGCGACCTTCAAACTCTGAAGTCGCAAAGTCCATCAAACGGCTCCCTCAGAAATATAACAAAGCACTTGCGAAGTTTCACCCAATTCAAGGTCTGTTAAATCTACCAAATGATGCAGCGCTGAAACTCCTGCTGCCCCGGATGGTGAACTGCTCACCCGATGTGTCGCCAACAATTCAACTGTATTCTCCACAAGCGCATCATCGAGAGTGACGAAATAGTCAGCTTCCTTCGCCAAGTATTTCAAGGCCAAATGTGATGGCGTTTTGCAATCCAACCGCCCCATGGAAGAATCTGGACCGACTGTGTCAACGCTTTTCCCAGCACGAATGCTCTCAAATAAGGCAGGCGCAGCTTCGGGTTCCACAACAACAATTTTGACATTTTGTCCCCAACGCACACGAGCGCCAGCAGCACATGCAGCAGCCAATCCACCCACCCCGGCTTGCAGAAAAACATGGGTTGGCGGTTGAGACATAACATCAGCAACCTCATGCGCCATGATGAGATAACCTTCCATCACATCGCGAGCCGGTGCGCTGTAACCAGTCCATGATCCATCGGACAAAAGATTCCACCCGTTCTCGGCAGCCAGTTTTTTGGAAGCCGCCATACTTTCTTCGTAATTTGCACCCTCGCGAATAACTTCAGCCCCCTTGTTTCGCAGTAGAATTGCAAATGCTTCGGGCACAGTGTCGGCCAAAAGAACAACCGCCTTTGCTCCAAACAATACAGCGCCTGCGGCAACCGAAAGACCATGATTGCCCGCACTGGCACAAATAAACGTCTCTCCGGCTAAAGCTGATTTCATCGCTTGGAGATCATTTACATCTGTCTTTGTGGCCGCCAGCTTCGCGATCGCATGGGCGGCACCCAATGCTTTAAAACTTCCCAACCCCATTCGGGTTTCTTCGAGCTTTAGCCAAAGCTTGCCGACACCAAATTCAGCGCTCAACTGTTCAAAGTGTTTCAATGGCGTCACATGACTTACCGGGCATTTTGAATAAAGAGTAGAAGCAGAGGTCACATCAGTTTCAATATTCCCTTTCGCCATATCAACCTCATGGGTGAGGCCTTTTCCACGCAATGGATTTTTTAAAATTTGAAAACTCATACAATTTACATCCTGCAATTTGGCGCAGATGATCTCCGCACTTTATCCAAAGTATAGCAGGTCACGATTTGCCGCACATATAGACTATTGCCTTTTTCGCTTCAAAAACCGACATACACACCGTGAAATAAGGAAAGTTCAATGTCGTCCAAAGCAGCCAGAATTCCGATTGCTGAAAACAGCACCATCGACCAGGCTGAAATTGACCATTTCACATCCCTGGCACAGGAATGGTGGAACCCTGTTGGAAAGTTCAAACCTCTTCACAAGTTCAATCCCACACGCCTAACTTACATTCGTGAAAAACTGTGTGAGCATTTTAATCGGGATATTAAGTCACCCGAAGCGCTCAAAGGCATTCGAGTTTTAGACATTGGCTGTGGTGGTGGACTGCTAAGTGAACCCATGGCCCGCATGGGTGCAACAGTGGTCGGTGCCGACGCGTCATCCACAAATATTGAAGTCGCCAAAATTCACGCAGAGCAATCTGGCGTGTCAGTCGACTACCGCGCAACGACAGCTGAAGACTTAGCTGGAGCCGGCGAAAAATTTGATGTTGTATTGAACATGGAAGTGGTTGAGCACGTGGCGGATGTTGATTTGTTCATGTCCGAATGTGCAGCCATGGTAAAACCAAATGGTTTGATGTTGGTCGCCACCATCAATCGCACTTGGAAAGCCAATGCCTTGGCAATCTTTATGGCGGAACAAGTTTTGCGCTGGTTGCCACGAGGCACGCACCAGTATGAAAAACTGGTCAAGCCGGAGGAGATTGAAACACCGTTGCGAGCTTCAGGTATGGAAACGGTGGAAATGACAGGCGTATTTTACAATCCCGTCGCTGACACGTGGAACCTGTCAAAAGACACAGACGTCAACTACATGTTGCTGGCGCGCCGTCCAAAATAAAGATCAGTTGGCGTCATCTGGTACAGTTGGCAACGGAACGATTTCAACGCCTTCATCTAACAGGCTCTCCACGTCATCTCTGGTTGCTTCACCATAAATACCGCGGGCTTCTGTTTCGCCGTAGTGGATTTTTCGCGCTTCTTCAGGAAACTTCTTCCCCACGTCCTCTGCATTCTCCACGACTTTATCACGCAGCTTTTTCATTTCAGCCATCACCGCGCGCTGCGCTTCGTTCACAGTTGTCACAGCCATTGCATCTTTGCGGCGTGACGTGGAGACCGAGGGAGCCATGAGTGTCTTGCCCACTTTCGAAGAATGGCATTGCGGGCATGTCACCAAACCACGCTTCAACTGTTTCTCGTAGTCATCTGACGACGAAAACCAACCATCGAAACTGTGGTCTTTTTCGCACGCGAGTGAAAACTTGATCACGCAGCCTGCTCCGCAGCAGCAGCAATACTCTCTATAGCAAAGGGTCTGTTGTTTACGAGATTGGGAATTTTAGCCCGAGCTGCTGTCACTTGCTTCGCATCAATTTCAGCTAAAGCCACTCCGATTTCTTCCCCCACAACTTCAGCAATCACTTCACCCCATGGGTTGACCATCAAAGAGTGACCATAAGTAGATCGACCGTCTTCGAGATCTCCACCTTGAGCAGCAGCAATCATGAATGCGCCATTCTCGATGGCGCGACTGCGCAACAAGGTGTGCCAATGGGCCTGCCCCGTTTGACGTGTGAAACATGATGGTCCCGTCAACACCTCCACGCCTTGGCGTGCATAGGCTGTGTGAAGTTCCGGGAAACGGCAATCGTAACAGATCGCCAGACCCATCAGCGCACCAGCTATGTTTAGGGCTACACCCGTTTCACCAGGTTGATACACGGCAGACTCACGCCAGCTTTCGCCATTGTCCAAGTCCACATCGAACATATGGATTTTGTCGTAGCGGGCACGACACGTGCCATCAACACCAAAAACGAAGGCACGGTTGGCAGCCTTTTTTTCACCAACTAAAATGGGTGTCGAACCAACATGCAGTGTAATGCCAAGTTCTTTTGCGAGCTCACTTCCAGCTTGAAAAACCGCATCGTTCTCTTCCTCTCGAACAGATTGGAAGAAAGCATCTCGATCCTGTTGCACAAGGCCCGTCATTTCAGGAGTTTGAATATAGGTTGCTCCTTGGCTTGCGGCTTTACGCACCAAACCGTCCATCGCTTCAATATTCTTCGACACATTTGTGCCAGAACTCATTTGAACAACTGCTGCAACAAATTTCGTCATGGGATTGCCCTAGCTGTTTAACAACGCGTCGAGGTTACCACCGCGCTCCATCGCCATCAAATCGTCGCACCCTCCCACATGAATATCGCCGACAAAAATCTGAGGAAATGTAGAGCCACCATCAGACTTCTTGATCATTTCAGCCCGCAATGCGGGGTCAAATGTTGCGTCATGCTCTGTATAACTCGCGCCTTTTTTGTTGAGCAGATTTTTTGCAGCCGTACAAAATCCGCACATTTGGCGAGTGTAAATTGTGACCTTAGCCATACACCAGTTCCCTAAATATGAGGCGAAGCCCCGTCTTGACTAGATATAGGGATCAAATATCACCCGTTGCAACCCGTGCAAATGTCAAACAGTCAATTTGTGTAGCACCCGCTCTTCGCAAAGCTCGCGCGCAGGCCTGCAGTGTTGCACCCGTTGTGTAAACATCATCGATCAGCAAAATGCGTTGACCTTTTACTTCAAGACTTTGTGAAGTTGGCACTCGAAACGCCCCCTGCACATTTCGTGCGCGTTCTTTGGCTTTCAATCCAACTTGTTGTTTCGTCCGACGAGATCGTTCCAACAATTCTGGTCGATATGCATAGGTGGTGGCCTTCGCAATTGGTCGTGCAAGTTCAGCAGATTGATTGAAACGCCGTTGAAACAAACGCCAGCGGTGAAGAGGAACGGGCACAATCAAACCAGGTTCCTCCAAAAGATCAGAACCGCCGCGCACCATCCATTTCGACAACCATGGGGCCAGGTCTGTTCGATCAGAAAACTTCAAACCCTGAATAAGTTTGCGCGCCACATCGTCATACAAAACAACTGAACGTGCACGATCAAATGCAGGAGGGTTGGCTATTGCTTCAGCACTCAATGCTCCGGCACCAATATCATAAGAGAATGGCGACCCCATCACAGCGCAATAAGGCCTTTCTATAAATCGCATAGACGACCAACACTTGGGACAGACCATGCCTGAAACATCAACTTGCCGTTCGCACGATAGGCAAACTGGAGGCATGCCCACATCTCGCAAAGATTCAATACCTTTACGTCCAGCATTCTTCAGCCGTTTAATCGCTGCATCCCTCAAACTTTTCTCCTGTCGCCACGACAGTGTGTCTGTTTTTTGCGTTGAGGGATAGAAGCTCGGAAACTTTCGTGGCACAGCCTATTTAACAATTCGTCATAAAAGGTTCAGATATCCACCGTGTTCGACCCAAAGCGTCATTTACAAAGCCTCGCACGTGCAAAAAAGAGCGCGTCTGAAGGTGATGATTTTTTGATGACAAGAACGGTCGAAGATATGCTGGAGCGCCTGAGCGCCATTAATCGGACCTTTGACAACGCAATCGCTCTGTTTGGGCGTACTGACAATCTTGCAAATGCCATGCGAGCAAACGCGCAAATCAAAAACACTCTGCGAATTGAAGAAGCTGTTCATGAAGGAACGGCGGATCATGTTGTCGTTGGTGACGACTTGAAACTCAAACCCAATTCGGCAGACCTCGTTCTCGCGCCATTCGGTTTACATTGGGCAAACGATTTACCGGGCACGCTCATTCAATTGCACCAAGCAATCAAACCAGATGGATTGTTGATGGCTGTACTGCCAGGTCCAGACACACTTCAGGAATTGCGAGATTCACTTCTCACTGCAGAAAGTGAAGTCAGTGGCGGTGCCGCCATGCGCGTGGATCCATTTACCGATATTCGCGATGCAGGAAGATTGTTGCAGCGTGCTGGCTACGCTCTTCCGGTAGTAGATCGAGATGAAGTCACCGTGCGTTACGACTCGCCACTCAACTTGATTGGTGATTTGCGCAAAATGGGAGCAAACGGTCAGCTCAACGACAGATCACCTGCTCTGAACCGAGACACAGTTGCACAACTACTATCCATCTACTCAGATCGTTACGCAGATCCTGACGGTCGTGTAAGAGCGACATTCTCGCTCATTTCAATGTCTGGTTGGGTTCCACACGAAAGTCAGCAGAAGCCGCTCAAACCGGGCTCTGCAAAGGTTCGAATAGCTGATGCACTCAAAGTCGATGAGGTGAAATTGAAACCCTGACGGGTTCAGCAACTGCCTTCGCGGCGGCCGTCTTCATAAATCAAACACGGTTCGCTCGGATCGCGCTGCAAAACACTTCGGCGAATAGTGTACCGCTTTGTACGACGTGAAGAGGGAACACCTGCCGTAGTGATCGGGTCAATACCTGGATAAATGACTTCAGGATTGCCATTTGCGTATTGCGCCCCATCGTCGAGAACAGGTGTCAGAAACAATGCACCTGCAACCGCTACGGCCCCAAATCCCAAGCAAAGCTTTATAACCTGTGAGGTTGATACGCCATCAGCAATGTCTTGCAGTTTTTCCAACATAGGGTGTTCCTTGCCCAAATTCAGATAAGTTCATCGCGCCAAATCAACGCGAACGAACGTGGTGAACGGAAGGTTAATCCAGAAACTATAAAAGTTCTCTTAACGTCGGAATCAAAGGTAAATCGGCTTCAGGCATTGGGTAGTCACGCAATTTATCGGCGCGCACCCATTTCAGGGCCTGTCCCTCGCGGGATTGCGCCGTGCCCCACCAGCGGCGACAGATGTAAAGCGGCATCAGCAAATGAAAATCGTCATACTCATGGCTGGCAAAAGTCAGAGGAGCCAGACAAGCCGATTTCGTTTCAACACCAAGTTCTTCTTCCAGTTCGCGAATAAGCGCCTGTTCAGGCACCTCACCGGGATCCACTTTGCCGCCCGGAAATTCCCAAAGCCCTGCCATGGCTTTGCCTTCAGGACGTTGGGCCAGCAAAATTCGGTCGTCCGCATCTATCAACGCACACGCCACCACAAGAACTAATTTTTTAGGAGCCAATGTCATACAACCTACCCCTGATACCCTTCAGGCGCGATGCGGTAAGAATATCGATATGCCTGGTGGAAACCTTCACTTTCATACAGCCCGATGGCGGGTTCATTGGCCGCCACAACCTGCAACCAAGCGCGTGTGGCACCATTTTCCTGCCCCCAAAGCATCGCTGTGCGCATAATGCGGCGGCCATAACCCTTGCGCAGCAATTGCGGGTTGGCGACCACTTCGAACAGGCCCACAAGATCGCCAAAGCGAACGGCCATAGCTGCCGCCAGTGGCTTGCCCACATCGTCTTCCGACAAGAAAAGACCAACTTCGCCCTGCACATTCCCGATAATTTCAGACAGGCCCGGCTTTACAGCACCATCAAAACTTTTCATCACGATGCATTGGTCAATCCAACGACCCACGTCTTTCAGTGGCACCTGATCAAATGTTTCAGACAAATCTGCATCGCGCAGGTCGCGCGTCATCACGATGGTCTCATCGAACCGCCGCCAGCCGCGTGCATCGAGAATATTATCCAGTTCTGGCGGCGCCAAAGGCGACTGGCGAAACACAAGAGGCCGTCCAAAACTGTGAAACCTCCGTGCCGCACGTGAAATACGGCGCTCCAGATCGGAGTGATCGGCACGGTCCAAAGCATTGACAGAATTGATGCGCTTTGAAGGATGCCCAGCTGTCAGACGGATAGCCCATGTGCCGTCATAGTCCACACTAGACGCTGGCCACGAGCGAAAACTGACGGCTTCCAGGCGCCGCACCTCTGCCAATTCTGACTGCATCTGGGTCGGCATAGCCGTACCACCACCTTTGTTCGTCACTCTGTACTCTGCCCCGAAACTCTAACTGCGGTAATCGCCGTTGATTGCCACATACTCTTTTGTGAGATCGCACGTCCAAACACGCGCCTCACCGGAGCCTATTCCAACATCTGCGGTGATCTTAATCTCATCACGACGCATGACATCACTTGCTGCATCTTCACTGTAGTCTGGATCACGTTCACCCGCCACTGCGACACGAATGTCACCAAACCAGATCGCCAACTTATCACGATCTGCCGCTTCTCCAGCCTTACCAACAGCCATAACCACGCGCCCCCAATTGGCATCTTCGCCAGCCACGGCTGTTTTCACCAAAGGTGAATTGGCAATGGAAAGAGCGATGCGTTTGGCCGCAATGTCGCTTTCTGCACCCGTCACATGAATTTCAATTTCTTTGGTAGCGCCCTCGCCATCACGCACAATTTGCATGGAGAGGTTATGCAGTACACCGCGCAATTCCTCTTTGAACTGATCAAGTGATCCACCAGACAAAGCTTCATTGTCAGCGCCGCCAGTTGCGAACAACATCAACGTATCACTGGTAGATGTATCACTGTCGACCGTGATTGCATTAAACGTGCTGCCGACCAAGTCGGACAACAAAGACTGCAACAGTTCATTTTCGATTGCAGCATCAGTCACCACAAATGACAACATTGTCGCCATATCTGGCGCAATCATCCCGGACCCTTTTGCAATGCCATTTATCGTCACGGACGTTCCATCGATATCAAACGTTGACGTGGCTAATTTCGGATACGTGTCCGTGGTCATGATCGCTTCTGCGGCCAATTGCCAACCGTCACCATCACTTTTTTGGGTGAGTTCCGACAACAAGGGCGCAAATTTTTCCGCATCAAGCGGTTCACCAATAACACCCGTAGATGCCAAATAGACTTCCTGCTCGTGGCAGCCAGCCGCAACAGCCATAGCTTTGGCCGTTACGTCGGTCGCCGCACTGCCCTTGACGCCCGTAAACGCATTGGCGTTGCCCGCATTTACAACGAGTGCTTTTGCAGCCTTGCCGCTGTTCAACGCTTTACGACACCAATCAACTGGCGCTGAAGAGCATTTTGAGGTTGTAAATACGCCAGCAACTGATGTTGGCTGATCGAACACCATCACCAACAAATCAGTTCGGCCAGCATATTTGATTCCAGCCTGCGCTGTTGCCATACGAACCCCAGCCAATTCTGGAAGAACAGGTGAGGTTTTGGGGGCCAGTGGCGAAATTTTGAGATCACTCATAACAAATTTCTCGGTGCGATGGCTTATTTTGGAAGTTTCAAACTCTCATCCAGAACTTCAGTACCAATTTCAGAACGCCCTTTTTCAATGGCCTTGCCATAAGCTTCAGTGAGAACCAGCTGACGAATTTGTTGTTGAGACTGCTCAAATGTTGGCTTTGGTTGTTCTCGTTTGTCATCAACGCGGATGATGTGAAATCCAAACTGAGTTTTCACTGGCTCCTTGGTGTAAGACCCTTTTTCCAATGCAAATGCAGCTTTCTCGAATTCAGGCACCATTCTGCCAGCACCAAAGAAGCCGAGATCACCACCATTTGGACCGCTGGGGCCTGTGGACTTTTCTTTCGCCAGTTCAATGAAATCTTTACCGCCATCAAGCTCGGTAATTATAGCCTTGGCCTCTTCTTCTGTTTTGACGAGAATATGTCGCGCGCTCACTTCTTGCTGCGCTTTAACCTTGGCGCTCTCTTCCTCAAAACGTTTCTTCAAAGTATCTGGTGTGATGGCTGGCTGGATCCTTTTCTGGAAATAACCGTTATGCAATGTGCGAGCCCGTAACAATTCAATACGACGTTGAATGTCTTCCTCGTTTTGCAAACCTTCTTTTTCAGCCAGAATAGCAAGAACATTAATGTCGATTAGAGAATCCAAAGCTCTGGCCCGGCGCTCTGCTTCTGGAAAAGACTGAAACTGCTGCGCCATATCACCCATGGCTTGATCAAGATCGGCTGCGGTGATGGTACGATCACCTACTTTTGCCAAAACCTTCGGTTCCTGCGCAAAGGCTCCAGAACTCAGGGCCATTGCACCCACCAGAAGCATCGGAAAGGCAGTTTTTGCAACTGTTGAGGATAGGCTTGAAATGAAGTTCATCGATATGTCCTGAATACTTGATCTGTAAATTGATTGCATTGGCAACCCTGCCAACACAACAAGCTTTGAATTGGGGCCTAATCAGGGCAAGTGCTCTATAGCACAGCACCCAAACCGACCTACGTTGACAAGGCTATACCCCACTCTTATCTGTCCTGAACACCATCGTCCATATTTGCTTGTATTGTGCGATGCTTTAATTCATTTTTTGATGCGCTCATTTAGTGCGGATTTTGGTTACGGTAGGAACAAATTAATGGTCAGTTTTGGCGGCATCGCGCGCAAACTCTTCGGCTCAGAAAATGATCGACAGGTCAAAACCTATAGACCTCAAGTTGAGGAAATAAATGCCTTAGAGCCAGAGTTTCAGGCTTTGTCAGACGAGCAGCTGAAAGCCAAAACCGACGAGTTTCGCAAACAGCTGGAAGATGGCGCCAGCCTTGATGATATCTTGGTTCCTGCTTTTGCCACGGTGCGTGAAGCTTCAGTCCGTGCGCTCGGTTTGCGCCCGTTTGATGTGCAGTTGATCGGCGGCATGATTTTGCACAGCGGTAAGATCGCAGAAATGCGCACAGGTGAAGGTAAAACGCTTGTCGCAACTCTCGCTGTATATCTGAACGCGCTGACAGGTGAAGGCGTTCACGTTGTCACCGTGAATGATTATCTCGCTCAGCGTGACTCTGAAAACATGGGCCGTCTCTACAGCTTTCTCGGTTTAACCACGGGCGTGATCGTAAATGAGTTAGACGATGACGAACGCCAAGAAGCTTACGCGTGTGACATCACTTACGGCACGAACAACGAATTTGGTTTCGACTATTTGCGCGACAACATGAAATTCGATCTGGAGACGATGGTTCAGCGCGATCACATCTTCGCGATTGTCGATGAGGTGGATTCAATCCTGATTGATGAAGCGCGAACTCCGCTGATTATTTCAGGGCCGGTTGATGACAAATCTGATCTTTACACATCGGTCGATGCAATCATTCCGTCCATCGCAGATGAAGATTACGAATTGGATGAAAAACAGCGCACAGTGACCTTCACCGAAGAAGGCAATGACAAACTTGAAGAATTGTTGCGCGCCAACGACATTTTGAAATCTGGCTCACTGTACGATGTGGAAAACGTAAGTGTGGTCCACCACGTGAACAACGCGTTGAAAGCGCATAAACTTTTCACCCGTGACAAAGACTATATGGTTGTGCGCGGTGAAGTTGTGATCATCGATGAATTCACCGGACGTGCCATGCAGGGTCGTCGTTATTCCGAAGGTCAACATCAGGCACTTGAAGCCAAAGAGAATGTGGAAATTCAACCAGAGAACCAAACTCTGGCATCCATTACATTCCAAAACTATTTCCGCATGTACGACAAACTGGCCGGCATGACGGGTACGGCTTTGACGGAAGCGGCCGAATTTGGCGATGTTTACAAACTCGACGTGATTGACGTTCCGACCAACAAGCCCGTTCTACGTCTTGATGAAGACGATGAAGTCTATCGCACGGTGGAAGAAAAATACGTGGCGATTGTCATGGATATCGCCAACTCCCAAATGCACAAACAGCCAATTTTGGTGGGCACGACCTCGATTGAAAAATCAGAACTGATTTCATCGATTCTGTCTGATACGAAACAATTGGCTGTCATAAAAGGCACTCTGGTCGAACGTTTGGCCGCTATCAAACCCGGTAAAGAAAAAGAGCTGGCCGCCTATTACGAAGACACGATTTCCGCTTTGACCACCGCCATTGAGAACAAAGGCATAAAGCATGAAGTGCTTAATGCACGCTATCATGAACAAGAAGCCTTCATCGTTTCTCAAGCTGGTGTACCTGGCTCTGTGACCATCGCAACCAACATGGCGGGCCGCGGAACAGATATCCAATTGGGCGGCAACTTAGACATGCGCCTTGAGCAAGAGCTCGAAGGTGTCACTGGCAAGAAAGCGGAAAAGCTCACTGAAGAAATCACTGCAGATGTAGCGCGTTTGAAAGAAGAGGCGTTGGCTGCTGGTGGTCTTTATGTCTTGGCGACAGAGCGTCACGAAAGCCGCCGCATCGACAATCAGTTGCGCGGTCGTTCAGGCCGTCAAGGTGACCCGGGTCGTTCCAAATTCTTCTTATCACTGCAAGATGATTTGATGCGCATTTTTGGATCCGACCGCATGGATTCCATGCTGACCAAGCTAGGCTTGAAAGAAGGTGAAGCTATTGTTCACCCTTGGATCAACAAGGCGTTGGAAAAAGCGCAACAAAAAGTTGAAGCCCGCAACTTCGATGCCCGTAAGAACATTCTGAAATACGATGATGTAATGAACGACCAACGCAAAGTGGTGTTCGAACAACGTATTGAGATGATGAGCGCGGAAGATATGTCAGAGATCGTAGCAGATATGCGCAGCGATGTTGTGGCCAATCTTGTGTCCTCAACCATGCCAGAAAAAGCATATGCCGAACAATGGAAATTGGACGAACTGAAAGAAGGTGTTCGTGAATACCTGAACCTTGATCTGCCTGTCGAAGAGTGGGCCAATGAAGAAGGCATCGATGACACGGACGTTCAAGAACGCATTCAAGAAGCTGCCGATGC
>CALHHQ010000065.1 GCA_938030645.1 uncultured Rhizobiaceae group bacterium | reverse complement strand
GTCTTTGTCTGTCGTGCCGATCAAAGTTGTGTCTTGGGTGTAAGGAATCGCAAAGATGATCCGCCCATCGCCGTTTTGAAAAATGTAGCAATTGTCGTGATCATACATTTTCGGCATGACGATGTGACTGCCCTGAACCATGCGAACGTTCTTTGCATCGTTTTTCCCAAAAGCAGAACCAAGAACAGCATCGACCCAAGGCCCAGCGGCATTGATTACGAGATCGGCAGTGTATTTCGTTGTTTCACCTGTGTCGTGGTTCAGTGTTTCGATGTTCCAAACATCGCCTTCTCGTCGCGCAGAAACACATTCTGTGCGGACGCAAATTTCCGCCCCTTTTTCTTTCGCTGCAATCGCATTCAGAACCACCAAACGTGCATCATCAACCTGACAATCTGAATATTGAAAGCCTTTTTTGAACATGGCCTTTAACGGCTTGCCAAAAACACCCTTCGCGAGATCCACAGTTTTGGTCGCAGGCAGCAGTTTTCGACCGCCGATATAATCGTAGAGAAACAATCCAAGACGCAGCAACCAAGCGGGACGCAGGTCTTTGTGGTGGGGCAAAATAAAGCGCATGGGGCGGATAATGTGCGGCGCAGCAGCCCAAAGCACTTCTCGTTCTTTAAGCGCTTTTCGCACCAGCATGAATTCATAGTGTTCCAAATAGCGGACACCGCCATGCACGAGTTTGGATGACCAATTTGAAGTCCCGCTGGCCAGATCTTTCATTTCGCAAAGCGCGACAGAAAACCCGCGTCCAGCGGCATCGCGTGCAATACCCACACCGTTGATACCACCACCAATAATGAAAACGTTGACGTGCTGAGACATGAGGCCATTGCGTTGATAGCTAAATTCAATCGTTTCGTATCACTCCACTGAACAAAGCGCGAGACTTTGAATGAAGAATATCGTCGCAGTTTTGCGATGTTCCATTTGTGGACAGCTTTCAAAATTGAGCCCCATAGCAAGGTTGCCATGGGAGTATAAAGTCGCTTAGGCTTTGATTTCATCAATTCTGGGAGGAAATACGATGATCAAAACTCTATCACTTGCAGTAGGTGCGCTTATGGCGTCCACGGCGTTCGCTGCCGCTGCAGATTGCGCAAAAATTGAAGTTGGCGCTGCCATTTCGTTGACTGGTAAATATGCAACCAACGGCGTGCACACGAAAAACGGTTACGAATTCGCTATCAAGAAGATCGCCGACAACGGCGGCGTGAAGATTGGCGACAAGTGTTACAATTTCAACGTCACTTATTACGACGACGAATCCAAAGGTGACCGTGCTGCGACATTGGCAGAACGCCTGATCAATCAGGACAAAGTTCAATTCATGCTTGGCCCATACTCTTCGGGCATGACCAAAGCGATTGCTCCGGTGACCGAGAAATACAAAATCCCGATGATTGAAGCGGAAGGCGCGTCGCGTTCTTTGTTCAACAAGGGCTACAAGTACCTCTTCGCGGTGCTTTCAACTTCTGAGCAGTACCTTGCTTCTGCCGTTTCCCTTGCTGGAGAAAAAGCAGTTGAAGCGGGTAAAAAAGCCAGTGATGTTCGTGTGGCGATTGCGGTTGAGAATGATCCATTCTCACTCGATATTCGCGCAGGTGTTATGGAAGATGCCAAGAAAGCTGGCATGAAAGTCGTTGTTGACGAGAAATTGCCACGCGATTTGTCAGACATGACCTCCATTCTCACGAAGGTTAAGTTGATCAAGCCGGACCTGTTGGTGATATCTGGTCACTCCAAGGGTGCAGCGACTGCTGTTCGTCAAATTGGTGAGCAAAAGATCTCGACGCCGATGATCGCCATGACACATTGTGAAGCCGCAGACGTTGTGGGCAACTTTGGTGACGCCGCAAATGACATTCTGTGTTCAACCCAGTGGGCTGAAACTTTGACATACGAAGATCCTATCTTTGGAACAGCTGCGAACTATGAAAAAGAGTTCAAAGCCGCATACCCTGAATATGCGACAAAGACAGTTCCGTATCAGATCGCCCAAGCTTCTGCGGCTATCTATGTCTACAAAGACGCATTTGAACGCGCTGGCTCCATGGATAAGGAAAAGGTTCGTGACGCGATTGCTGCCACAGACATGAAAACTTTCTACGGTGGTATCAAATTCTCAGAAGCTGGTAACAATATTGCCAAGCCAATGGTGCTGCGTCAGATCCAAGATGGCAAATATAAGGTGGTCGCACCTTCCGCATTTGCATCGGACAAAGTGAACTATCCACGCACAAACTAAACGAGACAGGCCGGGCTTAAATGTCCGGCCTTTTTCTATTTTACTTTCAAATTTTGGTTCGACCGCTCTGCGGTTGAGTTCTGATATTTTATTAAGCCAGACCGCACCTAAGATGCGGCTCGCAAAGGGAGAGACTGGTCCATGGATCAGATAATGGGAAATATCGATCTGCTGATCCAGTTTCCAATCGTCAATCTCAAGATTATTCTTGATGGAGTGATGATTGGAGCGTTGTTTGCATTAGCTGCATACGGTTTGGCTTTGGTCTGGGGCGTGATGAACGTCAAAAACCTAGCGCAGGGCGATTTTGTGATCGGCGGCGGTTATGTCTCATGGTGGCTCGCCAACAATGTGGGCCTACATCCACTGCTCGGTGTTCCCATTGCATTCGTTGTGATGTGGGGACTTGGATGGCTCACTTACAAACTCGTTATTTCGCGCGTGATTGAAAGAGATTTATTTACATCACTGCTCGCCACCTTTGGTTTGGCGATTATGTATGCCCAGCTGATGAATCTGATGTTTGGCTCCGATACGCAGAGTCTCGTTTTGGACGTGACCGCGCTTGGATTGGAAAACAACTACTATTTTGCAGATGGTCTGATTGATCTCTCTGCCGCAAAAATTATTGGGGTGGCTTTAGCCGCTATCCTTGCAACGGGCGTTATTTTATTCATGAAGCGCAGCCGTATGGGACAAGCGATTAGAGCCACTGCTCAGGATGCTCGTGCTGCCCGTGTGATGGGAATTGATACCGAGAAAGTTTATGCGTTCACCTTCTCGCTGAATTCCGCCATTTGCGGTGCCGCTGGTGCGATCATTGTCATGGTTTGGGTCATTCAACCATTCTACGGCATCACCTATTCAGTTCGTGCCTTCGTCATTGTAACAGCTGCTGGTCTCGGCAATTTGCCCGGTGTTATTGCGGCCGGTCTCGGCATTGGCGCGGCGGAACAGTATGGCAGCCACATCTTTGGAATTGGCTATCAACAGGCCATCGCCGTCATGCTGTTGCTTGCGGTTCTGGTCTATCGGTTGCTGCAGCAAAAGCGCAACCGACAGGTTCTGCAGTAGGGGGCGGGAACATGAATATTCAAAAAATCGGGTTCTATGGTGTTCTTCTGGCAATCACGATTGCTGCACCATTTCTGTTTCCCAATTACAGCACACAACTGGCCACGCTGTGGTTGTTCATCATCGTCTCCATGACATGGGACATGACGGGTGGACAGATGGGCTACAACTCGCTTGGAAACATCTTCTTCTACGGCACGGGCATGTATGTGGCTGCAGTCATATCCATCGGCCTTGTTTATGACGTGGGCGAATATACTGGCGCGGCTGGCGGTGGGAAATATGACTTCACCAACGAGCAATACATTATTGGCTTCGTACTCGGCTCTTTAGGAGCAGGGATATTCTGTGCCATATCGGCTTTCATCTTGGGATACGTTCTCTTTGGCCTGCGTGGGCCATATTTCGCAATCGGCACTCTGGGCACAGCGATCGCTGCTGGTGAACTGGTCTCCAACTGGGATTGGGTTGGGGGAGGGCAGGGGATAACCCTTCCAGTTTACGGTGGCGATTTTGATCAAACCAAACTGTTCATCTATTTCGCTTTCGCAATCACAGGTGTCGTTCTCTTCATATTCTTAAAGTGGCTTTACCAAACGCGATTTGGCGCTGCCATGAATGCCATTCGTGATGACGAAGAAAAAGCGGAAGCTATGGGCATTCACACCATGCGCTACAAATTGGTCGCATGGTCAATGTCGGCATTCTTTATTGGTGTCGTTGGCGGAATATCTGCATTCCAGTTGATTTCGTTTGAACCATTGGAGTCAGCGTACCAAACAATCAACCTCGGCATCTTCATGGTGGTTTGTGTGTTGTTGGGCGGCAAGGGAACGCTGTGGGGGCCAATCATCGGCGCCATCGCGTTTCAGGTGTTCAAAGAGGTGACTTGGAATTATTTCCTTGGCTGGCAATGGGTGGCACTTGGCGCGCTCATCGTCGTAACAGTTGTCTATTTCCAAGACGGTTTGATGGGTTGGCTCAAGCACACAAAGCCCGAATGGTTTGGCCTGACGGTGGACGAGAAAGAATCTGAAGCCCGCGAAACCGGCAAAGCGGGGGCTGCTGCGCAATGAGCATTATCGATGTAAGCAACGT
>CALHHQ010000064.1 GCA_938030645.1 uncultured Rhizobiaceae group bacterium | reverse complement strand
CCCGTCTGAGCAATCTTAGACGGCTGAGGAAACAAACCATCGAACAATGGATTGGTCGCTTGGTGCAAACCGTAAACATTGGCATGCGCGCCAATAACACCATTGCTGATCAGCTTATTTTGCAAAGCCTTTGCTGCAGCTACATCCAGTCTTAGATGCCGTTGCAACATGGCAAGCGACGAGGTCTTGTGAGCGCGCACAATCACCTCCGCCCATTTGTAAGTATGCGCGCTAACAGCAGGCGTTGCAGCGGAAACAGTATTAAATGCGAGCGCACCTGTCCCCATTGAAGGCACCAGTGGAACTGCACCAAGAGCAGCCAGCGACTGTAGAAATTGACGTCTTTTCATACGTCTTATTTAGGGGCAAGCACGGGCAATTGAAAGGGCCGCCACAAAAAGCAGCAGCCCCTTGGTCTCAGTGATGCACCAAATGGGGCGTTCCATCAGATCGCTTCTTAGGAGAAACTCCGTTTGGTCCCACCTGCACATTCACGCGACTGCGCATGGAAGAAAACGATTCAAATTCAACCACATCCACAGGTTCATCGAATCTGATTGTGAGCCCGTATGAACCTGATACATGAAGTTGCACGCCCAGAATTTCGCCCGTAAACGGCTTGCCCATAAACGCGCCCTTCACCCAATTTCCCACTTGGAAATGACTGGACATATCAGGCTGTCCGGAGCGGGCTTCGCTGTGCGCAAGCGATGCTGCATTGAGTGTATTCCAGTCTTTGAACCCGTATTGATGGGCAACCGTTTCAAGCGCTGTGGCGTGACTGATGGTTTGTCCACTGCCCGCCAAATGCGCGCGCAAACGTTTTGCTTGTTGTTTTAAGATTGTTCCATCCGGCACATATCCGGACGATGTATTTGAAGTACTCATGGTCTATCAAACCTCGCAATTGGGATGCTGCGATTAAGAAGATGGGGTCCGCATTGCCACCAAACCGCATCCAAATTGGATCATGTCGGTTGACAGTCATTCAACAGAAAATTTCACCAAAGCAAAGCTCACGGACGGCAGGTATTTCAAAACCTACAGCCATTTACTGCGGTTTGGGATGCGAGTCAAAAGTGAGGGAATGCAGACATTGGACTGCTTGAATTTAATCGAACCATACACAAGAAATAAAACTCTACATTCGGCACTTCACCGTCCATCAAACAGCTGCAGTTGATCCCCTATTCATGAAACTCATATCGACCTTTTGGTGTTTGTTTCTTAGTGGTGTACCCGTTTCATTCATGGAGACGAGAGTGTTCGCGGCCAAAGTGCCTATGCGTTTTGCTGGCAGTCGTACTGTGGTCAAACCGGGTTCCATATGAGCTGACCCCGCGAAGTCGCCTATGCCGACGATCGATAGATCTTGAGGAACATTAAGGCCGAGCGCCTGACAGGCGAAAATGACGCCATGGGAAATGATGTCGTTGCCGCAAACTACCGCAGTTGGCCTGTTTGACTCCAGAATTTTCATCGTCAGTTTTTTTGCTTCGCCAATATCATATGGGCAAGTCTTCAGATTTTTGGGCGACAAATTCAATTGCTGTGATGTGAAAACACTTTTGACGCCGCGCAATCTGTCTCGCGCGCGATCGTTGCCATTTGTGTCAGGAAAAATAACGGTGATGTTGCGATGTCCGAGATCAAACAAGTGTTGGGCGACCAATCTTCCGGCTTCAAAATTGTCTGCGCCAATGCACGGAATTGAGGAATTGGCGTCGAAATTCCAGATTGAAACAACTGGAATATTGCGCTGAGCCAACATGTTCATCGGCACTGCATCATGATCCTGCCCCACAAGCGCTATGCCATCAATTCGACGTTCTAGAAGAGAACGCACGATGCCAATTTCGCGCTTAAGTTCATACCCATGGGCGGCAATGAGCATGGTACGATCATGCTCTAAGAGTTGGGACGCAAATGCTTCGATGAGTTCCGAAAAAATGGCATTGTCAATTGTCGGGACAATGAGGCCGATGGTTCCGGAAAACCTGTTGTGCATAGACCCTGCCATTCGGTCTCGAATGTAACCAAGATCGTTTGCGGCTTTCTCTATGCGTTTGCGTGTTGGTGTTTTGACAACGTCTGGATTGTTGAAAAAGCGAGAAACGGTTGCGGGCGATACTTCGGCGCGAGCTGCTACATCAACAATTCCCGGTGCACCTTTGAACGATCTTGAGCGTTTGGCCATATTCACAACCTTAAAATGAAAACGTTTGCATTTTTATTTTCATGCCATAGCGTTCAAGAACTGGCCAGAGAAATAGACTTTTTGGCCATTTGGTCTTGGGAGGGATCAAAACCGGATGGAATTTCTAGGTTATTTTGGTGGCGTGTTCGAGCCCATAGCTCTGATGTTGCTTTTTGCTGGCACAGTTGGCGGATTGATATTGGGTGCTACGCCTGGCCTGTCGCCAACCATGGCGGTGGCATTGCTTATCCCGTTTACATTTCATCTATCACCGACTCAGGGGCTGATACTGCTCGGCGCCGCTTACACTTCTACAGTGGCAGGCGGCGCCGTAAGTGCAATTCTCTTAAAAATACCGGGGGCGCCTGCCAACATTGCCACAGCGTTGGACGGCAATGAAATGGCGAAACGTGGAGAAGGCGCGCGTGCACTTCATCTATCGTTTTTGGCTTCTGGTGTTGGCGGTGTTATCGGAGTCCTGCTTCTCATTTTTCTGACACCAGTGCTTGCCCAGTGGGCATTGAAATTTGGGCCTTCACATTTGTTCTGGATCGCCATTTTGGGCGTGACGGTCATCGGCTCGCTTGACTCAAAGAGTTTTGTCAAAGGTCTACTGTCTGGTTGCATTGGCTTGTGGCTTTCGACAATTGGCACTGACGATATTATGGGGGCTGACCGTTTCATCTTTGTCGATGCTCTTTCAGGTGGCATCACGATCATCCCTGCTTTGATTGGCTTGTTCGCAATCCCACAAGTTTTAGACATGTTTGCAAAGGGTCGCGTCAGTGCAGTCATCGATACGGTTGATGTGCCGCGATACAAATTTCTTGATTCTTTCAAAGAATTGATCCGCTCGTTTAGAGCGCTTTCAATAGGAACGGTCATCGGTTCGATTATCGGACTTATTCCCGGTGTGGGCGGTCAAATTGCTGGCCTTGTTGCGTATGATCAAGCAAGAAATTTCTCACCCCAGAAAGACAAATTTGGAACAGGCCATTCGGAAGGTGTGATTGCCGCAGAAAGTGCAAACAACGCAATGGTTGGACCGTCGCTTGTGCCTCTGCTCACATTATCCATTCCGGGGAGCCCAACAGCCGCTGTCCTTTTGGGTGGTCTTCTAATTCACGGCATTTTTCCCGGGTCCGATATCTTTGACAAACACCCCGAAGTTGTTTGGACTTTCATCAACTCCATGTTGCTTGGGCAAATTTTGATGGTGATCTTCGGCATTTACACTGCGGCATGGGCAGCGCGTATAGCCAAGGCTCCTATCCCCATTCTTGCTGCAGGTGTTCTGGTGCTGGCCTTGTTTGGCTCTTATTCAGTGGGCCAAAGCATGGGCGATGTTCAAATTATGCTCGTCCTCGGCATCGGCATGTATATTTTGGAGAAATTCGGTTTCTCTGCTGCACCTCTGGTTTTGGGCCTTATCCTTGGACCAATTGCAGGAGACTATTTCAACAACGGGTCTATGATTGCGGCAGCGCAAGATGGTCCATGGGTCTATTTCTTCACAGGACCGCTTAATATCGTTTTGATTGTGATGGTTGTCGCGTCGATTGCCTATTCGTTTTGGACCAATATGCTGCGCGCTAGCTTTGCAAAGTCTCCACTTGAGGGAGCATCAAAATGACAAACAGTCGGATCCAACACGTCATACCCGGTGCGCTGATTTTGGCGATTGCCCTGTTGGTGACCTATCTGAGTTTTACTGAAGAGCCTGCGGAAGCATTTCTCTTTCCAAGGATCATTTCAGTCGCATTCGTAGGGTTAGCGATCTGGAACTTTATCCGCGCTGCCGGCGGCATGGCAAAAGTGGGTCGAGGGGTGGCGTTGCAAGATGCGAAAAACTTGCTTCCCGGTCTGATTGTTATGCTCATTTTGGTGTTCTGGGCAGCAAAGGCATTGGGTTTTTATGTCAGCGCAACAATCGCATTCTTCACCGTATATTCCATCTACGACCCTGCTCCGCATTCCAGCGCCAAAGACTGGATAAAAAGAGCAGTTATAACTGCGGTCTTTATGGCCGTTATCTACAGTCTCTTTGCGTTGTTGCTTAAAGTGCAAACGCCAAGGGGCATGTTCATTTAAACGACGTTTTCAATCGGGAGGAACCATTATGAAAACACTTTTAAAAACAGCACTGCTTTCCGCAGCTGCAATTACTGTCAGCGCTACATTGGCGTTTGCAGCAGATTTTCCTGATCGTCCAATCGGCGTAGCAGTTTCTTATGGCGCAGGTGGAGCAACGGATTTTCAAGCCCGTATTGTAACAATGGTTGCTGGCAACGAAGATATTTTGGGTCAACCAATTTATATTTTGAATAAGCCGGGAGCTGGCGGTCGTAAGGGCTGGAACTGGTTTGCGACGGAAGCTGAAGCGGACGGCTACACAATGTCTGCTTACAACATTCCTCATTTCATCGCTCAATCCATCAAGGGTGGCGTGAAGTACTCTGCTGCTTCTTTCGAACCAATTGCCAACTGGGGTGCTGATCCAGCTGTTGTTGTTGTTGGCAAAGACAGCAAGTTCAACACCATGCAAGACCTGATCGAGTACGCGAAGGCCAACCCAGGCAAGACGACCACCTCTGGAGCAGGCCTGTTTGTTGGTCACCACATTGCGGCACTTCAAATTGAAAAAGCGTGTGCTTGTAAACTTGCTTATATCCCAACGAAGGGCGGCGGTGCTGCAGCTATGAAAGCAGTTATTGCAGGCGAAGTATTGGCCGGTGTGAACAACCTGTCTGACGCATTTCGTGCGCGTGAAGCCGGAAACGTAAAAATTCTCGGCGTGGCAGATCTTGAACGCAACGAGTTCATGAAAGACGTTCCAACGCTCAAAGAAGCGGGTCTTGAAGTGGACAATTCATCGGTGAATTTCCGTGGCCTAATGGTCAAAAAGGGAACGCCTCAAGCCGTGATTGATAAGCTTGCGGCACAGGTCCCACTCATGTTTGCTCACGCACGTGTTGCCAAGCGCATGAAGGCTGGCGGTTCGCCAATGAAGATCATGTCTCGCGATGAAGTCAAAGCAATGTGGGCTGCACGCGAAGCCACTCTTAAAGACTTGCTTGCAGGTCTTTAATCTCAGTTGCACAGCAGGCGGCGAAACCGCCTGCTGTATTCTCATATGAAACCAGAACTGCAGACTGAAAGACACACAACTGATGGCCGTTGCACAACACGTATCTGACCTGTCCGAAGATGAAATGATTGTGGATTCACTCATCGATCGCGCACGTCTTGCACAACAAGAATTCGAGCGCGACGCTGATCAGGAACGTTATGACCAAGCAGCCTTGGCCGCAGCATGGGCTCTTATGGAGCCCTCTCGAAATCAGGAACTGTCAGAGCTAGCTGTGCAGACGACTGGCTTGGGAAATGTGAAAGACAAAATCACAAAAAACCACCGAAAGACATTGGGGGTTTTGCGGGACATCAAACAATCCAAAACAACCGGGATTATCGATGATGATCCGAAAACGGGCATTACCCAAATTGCGAGGCCTATTGGAGTTGTAGGGGCCGTGGTACCTTCCACCAATCCGGTAGCAACCCCCACAAATAATGTGGTCAACGCACTCAAATGCGGCAATGCAATTATCTTGTCGCCTTCGCCAAAGGGTGCGGAAGCCTGCCGAATTTTGCTCTCCTACATTCACCAAGAGTTCGACAAAATTGGTTTGAACCACGATCTTGTACAGATGATCCCGTCACCCGTTTCAAAGGCAAAAGCACAACGTTTGATGGAGAAGACCGATCTTCTCGTGGTCACTGGAAGCCAGAACAATGTGCATAGAGCCTATTCATCTGGCACACCTGCAATTGGGGTTGGTGCAGGTAATGTGACCGTGATTGTGGACGAAACGGCCGATCTTGGAGCCGCTGCTGAAAAGATCACCGCGTCAAAGTGTTTTGACAACGCGACGTCATGTTCATCGGAAAACTCGCTAATTGTGCTTGATGAAATTTATGATGACTTCATGTCTGAATTGCACAAAACAGGCGGGCGACTTCTTGATGAAGAGAATGCGCAAAAACTCAAATCGACACTGTTTCAACATGGTGGTTTGAACAGACACATCATTGCACAAGACATTGATAAAGTTATCGCTGAAGTTGGTTTGGAGATAGCAGATGCGGACACAGCAAAGTTCTTGGTTTTGCTCGGCGATGGTATAGGTCCCGATCATCCTGAATCCGGTGAAAAACTGTCTCTAGTTGTAACTCTCTTTCGCGCTTCAGATTTTACAACCGCAACCGAAACTGCCTCCAAGATTCTAGATCACCAAGGTGCTGGTCATTCGGTTGGTCTGCACACGTCAAATGACAGCCGCGCAGTGGATATGGGGCGGCAAATGCCAACCTGTCGTGTGATTGTGAACCAAGCCCATTGTTTTGCGACGGGTGGTTCTTTTGATAACGGTATGCCGTTTTCGCTTTCCATGGGCTGTGGCTCTTGGGGCGGAAATTCCATTGATGACAATTTCAATCACAAGCACCTGATGAACATCACCAAAATTGTGCGTCCGATTCCGGTCAACGAACCGAATTTGGAAGACGTCTTTGGTGACTACTGGCAAGCAGCAGGAAAATGACCATCGCTGTCAAAAGTGAGAACGCTGAACGGTTCCAGTGCATTCGCTCTGCGATTGATGAGCAGGCACGAGTGCAGCCCGACGGGATATATTTGATCGATCCAGAAACGGGAAACGCAACAACGTTTGCAGAGTTGCAAACACGGGTTCGAGCTGTCGCTTCCTACATTGAACAACAAAACATCCAACGCGGCGATGCAGTTGCTTTCGCTGCGAGCAACTCACCAGACACGGCGATGGTCATATTGGGCATTTGCTATGGAGGCTATTTAGCGACGGCTATAAACTTGGTCGCAGGCAGCAGCGTCATTTCTTACGTCTTGGAGCATTCTGAAACAAAGCTGGTGTTTGCAAACCCGGCTGGACTAACTGCCATCGAATCTTCCTTGAACGATGTGAAAGGGATCTCTCTCCGTTCGATTGATGCCGAACTGTTCACGACCGAAGCCCAAAGTGTGAGTTTGCAAGAAACATCGGAAACCGGCGGTCTATTGATGTACACCTCTGGCACGACTGGGCAGCCAAAGGGCGTTGTTCTGTCACAGCAAAACCTGCTGGCTGGCGGTGAAAATACGGCGTTGGCACATAGATTAACAAGAGCTGATCGCGGCATGTGCGTACTGCCGCTTTATCATATCAATGGCCTTTGCGTGACCGTGATGGGAGCGTTGGTTTCCGGCGGTTCACTTGCCATGCCTCCAAAGTTTTCCGTTTCATCATTCTGGGAAACCATCGTGGCCCAAAACTGCACATGGTTTTCGGTTGTGCCAACCCATATTTCCTATTTGCTGCACGAGAACTCGAAGCCTGTCAGTCAAAAGGAATTGTCCCAATTGCGGTTTGGGCGTTCAGCATCGGCGCCACTGTCTCCCGACATACAATCAGCATTCGAAAAGAAATTTGGGATTCCAATCATTGAGACAATGGGTCTGACCGAAACAGCAGCACAAATCTTGTCCAATCCCCTTCCCCCTGGCACTCGCAAAATCGGATCACCCGGTATTGCTTACGGCAATGAAGTGAGCATTTGCGATGAAAACCAAATCGAACGTCCACGAGATGTCGAAGGCGAGGTTTTGATCCGTGGTCCAAACGTCATGCAATACTATTTAAAGAACGAGGAAGCCACGTCCCAAACCATCACGCGTGACGGTTGGTTGCGCACCGGCGATCTCGGCCGAATGGATGCCGACGGGTATGTATACATCACAGGTCGTCTTAAAGAACTGATCATCAAAGGCGGGGAGAACATTGCCCCTCGTGAAATTGATGAAGCACTTTACAGCCATGAAGACGTCGTGGAAGCCGCTGCATTTGCCTGCAAATGCCCTCAATATGGAGAACGGGTTGAAGCTGCTGTCATGCTCAGCGAAGGGTCAAAAGTAACCGCAGATATCCTTGCAGAATTGTGTAGAGCCAAATTGGGCGCATTCAAATCACCCGACAAAATCCACTTCCTCCCCGAGTTGCCAAAGGGGCCATCGGGAAAAATTCAACGTTTGAAGTTAGTCGAGATTTTCGATTCATGATGATCGGCATTTCCGGAGTTTGCGAAGATCGGCAATGAGCCGCAATATGCTAATATAAGCTCGCTGAACTTTTTGCAGCGCCAAAAACCTAGCCCCGCCCGCGACCACCACTTGGTTTGCCACTGCCTGATCGTCCACCGCCACCGCTTCGGTTACCACCGAACTTTCCTGATCTTGGTTTGCCGGAACGTGCGCCTTTGGCGTGATGTGGTTTGCCCTTTGGTTGATCGGAGCCCCCCCCTGCTCCCGCAGGTTTTGCACGGCGTGCATTGCGTTTAGCGCCTGCACCTGTGCCTGACGAAGCTCCGCCTTCTTCCCGCTTTGGCCCGCCACGTCTGGAACCTTCTCGATTGGCACCTTCGCGTTTCGATTGATGGCGATTGGTGACTTCACGCGACACTGTCGGACGGCCTTCTGCAGGCGCATCCGCCTCACGCACATCATTGCCGCGACGTGGGTGTTTCTTGGCAGACGGTTTTCCGGTTCGGTTGTTTGGCTTTTTCTTTGGCGCGCCATCGCCACGACGGTTACCGCCCTTGTTACGTTGTCCACGTTTGGGCGGATCGACAGGTGCATGATCTTCGCTGCCATCACCTTCTTCTACGGGAATTTCGACGCCCATCACTTTCTCAATTTGCCACAGCAATTTGCGCTCATCTGGCGCGCAAAAAGCAATTGCGCGGCCTTCGCGGCCTGCCCGTGCCGTACGGCCAATGCGGTGCACATAGTTCTCAGGCACTTCGGGCAGATTGTAATTATAAACATGGGTGACGCCGGAGATATCGATGCCGCGCGCCGCAACATCCGTTGCGACAAGAATGTTGGCCTTGCCCGTTTTAAATTCTTTCAAAGCACGATCACGCTGACCTTGGCTCTTGTTGCCATGAATGGACACCGCTTTAAAACCGCTGGCCACCAAATGTTTCATCAGCTTTTCAGCGCCGTGTTTGGTGCGCCCAAAAACAAGCGACAATGCATCAGGGTTTTCCAGCAGCGCGTCTTTCAAATATTCGGTCTTCGCACCAGACAACACAAAGCGGACAGACTGCTTCACTTTCTTTACAGCAGTGCCCGGAGGCGAGACCTCAATGCGAATTGGGTCGTTCAAAAATGACCGTGACAGGTCTTCAACGGTCTTCGGCATCGTTGCTGAAAACAACATGGTTTGACGCGGCTGACGCAACAATTTCGCAATTTTGCGCAGTTGATGAATAAACCCCATATCCAGCATCTGGTCGGCTTCATCCAGCACCAAGAACGATGTGGTATCGAGTTTCAACGCGCCACGATCTGTCAGGTCCAACAAGCGGCCCGGCGTCGCCACAAGAATGTCGGTCCCTTTCATCAAGTGCTTGATTTGCGAATTGATCGATTGACCGCCCACAACAGAACTCACCCAAATTGGGGTTCCCTTCACATAGGCGCGCAAATTGTCTGCAATTTGATTCACCAACTCGCGGGTAGGCGCAAGGATTAACGAACGCGCAGACTTTGCCTCTGGTCGCGCACCATCTTCCAGCAGTTTATGAACTAAAGGCAGGCCAAATGCCGCCGTTTTGCCCGTGCCAGTTTGGGCAAGACCCATCACATCATGGCCATTCAGCACATGGGGAATAGCCTGTTTCTGGATGGGGGTTGGGGTCGTGATACCTTGATCACTCAGTGGGCGCAGCAATTTGCTGTTCAGCCCCAGTTCGGCAAATTCAGACATATATATAGCTTTCATAAGGTGCACCCGGCTAGCAATATGAAAGCAAGTGCATGGCGCGTGGTCTCGTGCCCGCGCAACAAGAGGGGGTATCCTCCCCCTCAGGTCTTAAGTCAAGCTGAATGAAGCGAATGGACTAAATTGACGGCGCTGCTGCCAGCTTAGTCTTAGGCCTTGGGCATACGAGCTTTGTTTTCCAAAGCCAGTGCTTTGCCCAACGCGTTGTCACGTTTGTACACATCACCAAAGAATTCAACTTTACCCGCTTCGTTCGGCCAAGCGGTAAAATAAGACACATAAACCGACATTTTTGACTTCAAACGCTGGGTTTTGTTCTTACCCTGACGAATTTGCGACGAGACATGATCAACCGACGTGCCAAGCACGGCTGCAGCCATTTTGCGTGGCTCTGCCAAACGAACACAACCATGGCTATAAGCGCGTTGATCGCGCTTAAACAAGCTCTTTGCTGGTGTGTCATGCATGTAGATCGAATGCTTGTTAGGGAACATGATTTTCAATTCTCCCAGCGCATTCTTTGGCCCAGGAGGTTGGCGTACATTGTAGGGGAAGTTTGCCCCAACTGACCACCAATCCACACTTGAAGAAGAAATGCGGCGACCGCTGGTCGTTGTCACCTCATATCCTTTGTTGTCCAGATAACTGGCATTGCGACGCAGTTTCGGCAGCATCTCATTGACCAAAATCGAGCGCGGAATGCCCCAGTAAGGATTGAACTCCACGTAGTCGATTGTGTCGTGGAAGAAGTTCGTTTGATTGGCCACTTTGCCAACCACAGTGCGCATCGAAAGCTTCTTCACACCGCCTTTATACAAGGTCGCACGATAAGCAGGTTGGTTGATGAACACATGGTTCGCCCCCAAACGGTCAGGATGCCAACGCAACCGTTCCATGGCGTAAAGCACTTTATTCAATTTAACAGCAGGGTTGTCGCCAACCATGCGTGAAATCGTGTTGCGACCAACAATTCCATCAGGCTTCAATTTTTTGGAGCGCTGAAAGTCTTTCACCAAAGCGACGACACTCTCGTCGTAAAGACCATCGCTGTGTTCAACTGCGAACACATCAAAGTGGTTCGCCAGCATGTCAGCATCGGCTGTGCGACGAATGCTCTCCACGATGTTTGCAACCTGATCATTGGTTTGACCCGGGCGAATGAACGTGCCGGATTTTATGGAAACAGCATCATAACCTTCCGCCGCTCCACGCAATATCTTCAATTCGGAGCGTAATGCTTCAAACGACTTATCGCGCGGATGCGAGTTCAACAGCACATTTCTAGGCTCATCAGCTTTAGCGAGATTGGTCAAAGACTTAGCGTAATTGTTCTGCAAGCCTTTGAAGTCGTGATAGCCGCTCACTCGGTTCGGATCGACCAAACCATGGCGTGCATCATTCGCGTAGCGCAGTGCACTCACGGTTAAAGCAAATTCAAATTCCATGGCAGCATGCAACATCAAGTCGTGATCAAGCGCAGCATCAAACGAATAGTCAGGCACCTGATAATGAGCAGATGTCATCCCAAATGCTTCGGCATTTTCCAGAACAGACACAAGATCTTTGGCGCTTTGGGTCGGTTGTCCCTTGGCATCAATCCAAAGGAAGTTTGGAGATTTCTTATAATGCTTTGTAATTGCCTTTGAGAGAGACTTTGGTGCGCGCAATGAAATTTTGCTCAGATGTTGCGCACCAGAAGACAAATACATAATCGGCTTTTCGGCTTGCGTCTTTGATTGCGAATCCACCGAGCCCACACTGGAGGTATCCGGCTTCAATTGATTCGCCTGAGAAGAAGCCAAAATGACAAGTGCTTGCTCTTGCACGGTGTTCTGAAGCCGCGTTTCTTGCAGCTTCGCATTTTCCTCTGCAATCAATTTAGCATTATACGCTGTAAACGCGCTCGCCAGCCCTGCGAGTTTTACGTTTTGAATAGAACGCGGGAAATAGGTTTTGAAACCAACGCTTTCGATCTTGGCAGGCTTTGCACGAGCAGTTCTACGTTTCTTTTTCAACGCGGGTTTAATGCGTTTTGCGCGTTTTATGACTTTGCGACGCTGTCGCTCTTGTTGCTCCCACAGCTGAATGCGACGCCGCTGCTTGCGCAAACGACGTTCCTTGCGGCGTTTTGCTGTCTTTGGAAACAATGATTCAAACAGACTTCTCGCTTGCACTTCCGCGGGCACAAAAGCAGGTGATGCGACCGTTAAAAATGTGGACGCAAGAGCGAGTGTAAGAATTTTACGCATGAACAGAAACCATCTCAATTAGGAAGACTTGTCACAATTTTTGTAACCGACTGCTTCGATACTGCTAAATATCAATTGCTATGATATTAAGACGGCATCACAATTTCGTAGAAAGTTGCATACTTACGTTACGTAAATCAACAGCTTGCGTGATCACAAATTCGCGGGTGTGACAATTATGAACCATTGCCGAACAGGTGATCACTTGCGCTACAGACCTCGATTGGCCTCAAACTGACCATGTTTACGGTAGCGTACCATATAGTTCGGTAAAACTGATCCTATTGACTGAGGTGAAATACCGAGCCCAATCAACGTATTTCCCGCGCTTTCAGCAGACTCTGAAACCACATTATCCGATTTCAGCATTTCCACTTGATCAGGCGTGATCGGCGCGCCCGGCGCATATTGCGCAAGTCCGCCGATTGCTTTGGCAATGCCAAATGGCAGTGAGACAAAACCGCGTTTCCGCTCAATAACTTCCAACATTTTTTCCAAACACGCACGGAACGTCAAAACTTCAGGACCACCCAATTCCAAAACAGTTCCCGCCGCGACTTTACCATCAACGGCCAAAGCAATGGCTTCGGCAACATCACCCACGTAAACCGGCTGCAGCTTCGTGTTACCGCCACCGATCAGCGGCAGAACGGGAGCGACACGGGCCATAGCACCAAAAAGATTGAAGAAATCGTCTTCTGGACCAAACACAATAGAAGGACGCACAAGAATTGCGTCGGGAGATGCCTCACGCACCAACTGTTCGCCCAATGCTTTGGTGCGGGAATAGTCCGCTGCTGAATTAGCATCTGCTCCAATGGCAGATATTTGAATCATTTTGGCGCCCACAGCCGTTGCAGCTTCCGCTATCCACCCTGCTCCGCGCGCCTGCAAACTTTCGAACTTTTGCTGTCCACTTTCAGCCAAAATGCCGACAAGGTTCACGACCACATTAGACCCTTCAACCGCACGATCTATAGACCAACGATATCGCAGATTGGCTTGCACGCAGTGGATTTGCCCAACATTTCCAAGCGGTTGCAAATGTCCTGCCAGATCAGGCCTGCGGCATGCCACACGAACGCGATAACCACGCTGTGCCAAAGCACGAACCACGTGGCGCCCAACAAAACCAGAACCGCCAAATACGGTCACGAGCTTTGTCCCGTTTAGCGTTTTCGAATTGGTCGAATTTGAGTGAGGCATCTATTGGCTCCAGATCTTTGGTGTGCGGTCGATAAGACCAGCAATTTGCTTGCTTCTAGCCATATTGAAAACCGAGCGAAACCCCAGTTCGTTCAATATGGACCTGAAAACGACACTCCATTTTCTATTCTGCGGTATTTGCAACAAAAGCCCACAAAAGCGCAATGTGAACTAACCGCACAGGTGCAAGATGCGATTGACACACAGCCGCCACCACCCTAGACACGCCTTCGCAGCCCCTCTGATGCCCAGATGGCGGAACTGGTAGACGCGCTAGCTTCAGGTGCTAGTTTCCTTATGGAAGTGGAGGTTCGAGTCCTCTTCTGGGCACCAACGCTTCCGAGCATAGCTACTCAAAAGCTTTTTTTTATAAGGGTTTGTATGCGAAAAAGCACTCGTAGATGCCCGCCATTACCCACCCAATACCCAGCATTTCTGGGTAACAAATTGGGTAACGGGTGAGTTTGAAACAAAAACGGGAGTTTCGTTACCCAATTGCGTTTGACCGATTTAAAAATTCGCAAGCTTAGACAAAGAAAAAAACTTGCCGACTGAGTGACGGTTTGGGGCTTTATTTGTAGGTTCAACCCACTGGGTCGAAACTCTGCCAATTGCGCTATCAATTCTTGGAAAAGAGAAGCTTTTGTCGATATTAAGCCAATCGAACGAAGTGGACGCAGAGGCACCAATCAGTCAAGAAAACGAGACTGGACAATTAAGTCTGCCGTTGCCGGACTGCACGCTGAGGGTATGTCATAGACAGTGGCAAGACGGGTAAGGGCTTTCACGTCCACATCATGAGGGTGCGGAGAAAGCG
>CALHHQ010000063.1 GCA_938030645.1 uncultured Rhizobiaceae group bacterium | reverse complement strand
ACTGGTTGGCGATTGATCAACTGAGGAGGTCGCGCAGAGGTGGAAGCAGCACATATAAAGCCTGTTGAACAAAATGGGCCCGATGAGGTGCGAAATGGATTGGCTCTTTCTGGAACGGTACACTGGATGTTCGACAGAGGCCTGATTGCCTTGAGCGATGACTATGACATTCAAATTTCTAGGAAGGTGAATAACCGTTTGGAAGTTGAAAATTTGATCAACGATACAGGTAAAGCGTTGGTGCCTGATAGCATTGCCCTCCAGCCGCATCCTGCTTTTCTCGCTTGGCATAGAAAGCATCATCGATTTGAATAAACTACAACTATGACGCTTCACGTCTTCCTCATCGTCATTTGCGCAGCTGCTTTGCATGCCTCCTGGAATGCGCTTGTTAAATCTACGGGTGACAAGGTTGTTTCTATGACGGCGATTACACTCGGTCATGCCCCATTGGCGTTGGTCGTTATTCCGTTTGTGCCGTTTCCAGCGCAGGAGAGTTGGTGGCTGCTCGCCGCCTCGGTGATCGTTCATACCTGTTATCAATTGAGCCTCATGTCGGCTTATCGGTTGGGTGATTTCACTCAAGTCTATCCGATAGCGCGTGGGTCCGGCCCAGCCCTCGTCACTCTGTTTTCAATCTTTGTTCTTGGGGTCAGTTTTGTGTCTTGGCAGTTGGCCGCGATCGGATTGATCGTAGCTGGTATATTCTGCCTTGCACTTTTGAAGCAAAGCGACGGATTGCGGAACCCAAAAGCCGTTGGTGCCGCTCTGCTGACCGGTTGTTTCATTGCCGGATATTCGCTGCTCGATGGATTGGGCGCACGAGCCGCGGGAACGGCGTTAGGCTATGTGGCTTGGATGACAGCGATTAATGCTGCCGTTTTTGCTATTTTGATCGGGACATTCAATCGTCCGGCATTCAAGAAAGTGTTCACCGAAGGCAAGACGACGCTTGTCGTGGGCGGCACGGCCTCGGTCGCAGCCTATGGATTTGTGGTCTGGGCCATGACACAGGCTCCGATTGCATTGGTCACTGCGTTGCGTGAAACCAGCACAATATTTGCTTTGTTCATCGGCGTTTTGTTTTTGAAGGAACGGTTGACCATCGGAAAAGTCGTGGCCACCGTTCTCACGCTTTGTGGAGTTCTGTTGCTGCGCTTCGGCTAGAGTTTGAAGTTTTGTTTCTCTAAAATTTCGACAGGAATTTCCTGTCCCAATACCAGTGCGCTCAGCCCCTCGGTTACGCCATTGTCTACAAAAGCATAGGCCAAGTTCTTCTGCACACGATGCCCCCAACTGGCAGATGTAACGGTGCCCACAACCTTGCCATTTTGCAAAATGGAATCTCCAGCATGTGCAGGTGTGGTTTTGCTGTCGAGTTCCAAGGTCAGCAGATTGCGCGTTGGCCCAGTTTCAACCATTTTATCCAAAGCGGCACGGCCGATGTATTGCTTGTCCATTTTAATAAACCGATCGACACCCGTTTCAAAAGGATTGAACTCAGTGATGATGTCGGCCTTCCAATGGAGATACCCCATTTCGAGACGCATAGACTCAACGGCACGACCGCCGAAATAGCCGATCCCAAACTCTTCCCCAGCCGCCATAAGAAGATCATGGACCGCCAGCAATTGAGCATTGGGAATGTGAAGCTCGTAAGCCAGTTCACCAGAGAAACTGACCGACATGGCAATAATCGCATTCGGCCCGATGTGAACTTTGCGAACGCACAATGGCTTGAACTCTTCATGTGCCCAATTGGTTCTGGGAGCCGCCTTTTGAAGAACATCGCGAGACTTCGGTCCGGCGATCACTAAAATTGTGTGATCATTCGTCAAACTGCGAATTTTGATTGAGCCATCTTTTGGCAGATGTTCGGTAAGCCAATCCATGTCGTGCAGTTCTGAGGCTGCCGCCGATCCGTACCAAACAACATCATCGCTCAGGTTAGCCAGAGTTGCTTCGCCCTTCACCATGCCGTGGTGATTGAGCAAATAGGTTAGGCCAATTTTGCCCGTTTTGCGCGGCACCCGGGAGCAAGTCATGGTGTCCAACCAATCGTGAATGCCCTCACCGGTGAGTTCAAAACGGTTAAAACCGTTTACTTCGCAGAGGCCAACCTTGGTGTGAACCATTTCAACTTCTTTCGCGACCTGATCAAACGCATTGTTGAAGTGGAAGGAATGGTCTTCTTCAAAGTCCGCACTAGGTTTGATGTAGTCCATCCGCTCCCAACCATTCACGGTGGCAAACTCAGCGCCAGCGGCTTTCAAAGTTGAATAAAGCGGCGTGGTTTTGGCCAAACGTCCCGCAGGGCGATGCTCGTGGGGTTTGTGGAAGCGGAATTCGTTTTGATAGTCCTCAATGGCTTTCAGCGCCGTATATTCCTGGTTCACATTTTCAGTGAAACGGCGTGGGTCAAGACACCATGTATCGTAGCAGGCTTCGCCATGGGCGATGATTTGCGCCAGCAACCAACCGTGGCCACCGCCTTCGCCCAAGCCAGCGCGCAATCCAGTTATGCAATATGCGTTGCGCTTACCGGGGATTTTGCCAACCAATGGCAAGCCATCAGGAGTGTAAGTGATCGGACCGTTGATAATGGAGTGAATGCCGGCATTTTCCAAACATGGCAGACGGTGGAAGGCACCTTCCATCACATCCACGACACGGTCGAGATCATCAGGACACAAGGCATTGGTGAAGTTTGGATCAATGCCATCCAGACCCCAAGTTTTGCAGTCTTGTTCGTAGAAGCCGATCAGTAAGCCTTTTTTCTCAGCACGTTGATAGAAATCAGCGCTCGGGCAGCGAATGAGCGGTGATCGAAAATCATCGCCCAATGCTTCGATTTCAGGAATGGCATCGGTGAGCATATATTGGTGCTCCATAGATGCCACTGGGTGCTCAACACCCATCATTGCGCCAATTTCGTTGCAACGATATCCACCTGCATTGACGATCTTCTCGCAATGAATGTCGCCTTTTTCAGTATGAACAATCCAACTGTCATCTTTGTTTTGAGTGAGACCAGTGACGTTCGTGTGGCGGTAAACTTCGGCTCCTGCTTTGCGAGCGCGCCGCGCCAAAGCTTGGCACAATTGTGCGGGGTCGATGTCCCCATCCAACGGATCCCACATGGCGCCAAGCAAACCGTCAGTTGAAATGATCGGGTGGCGTTTTTTGCATTCTTCAGCGTCAATCACTTCCAGATCGACACCCATGCCTTTGGCCATTGAGACAAAGTGGTTGTATCCGTCCAGATGCCACTGCTCTGTCGCCAGCCGCAGCCCACCCGTCGCGTGGTGATAGTTGATTGGGTATTCAGGATCGTCTGCCAGCTCTTTGTAGAGTTTGATGGAATGGGTTTTCAAACCAATCATGGTTTGGTTCGGCCCGAAATTCGTGACCTGCGCTGCAGAGTGCCAAGTGGTGCCAGATGTAAGCTCGTCGCGTTCAACAAGCACACAATCTGTGATGCCCTCTTGTGTGAGATGGTACAGCGCGGAACAACCGCCAATACCACCGCCAATAACCACAACTTGCGTATTCGTTTTCATCGTCTGAATCCTCATCAAATTTCAGCTCAATAAGGCTCACCAAAGACCAAACTGTCCAGTGAAACGCTCTTCAAAACCAGTTCATTTCAAAAAATAGAATTAATTATTCGAATTATGTAAAATTGAAACGCGCTCGCTCATAAATGGCAGTTCATCGCGTGCTTTTGGAATAAGAACTGTTTGAAGAGCTGATCGCAAATGGTTGGCGATTTTTTCAGGCATTTCTCCCAATGTGCCTCTTCGACAGTAAAGCGAAACGGTGCGGGAGAAATTTGGAAGCGGTGAGTTTCTGAAAATTAAATTTGGTGCTGAGTTTGTGTCTTGGTGCAACCCGCCCAATGCGGCGGCTGCGGTTGTAAACGCCCAACCATCGAATGCTTCCACCAAAGACATGACGGCTTGAGTGCTGGAACATTCAAAGCTTTTGATTGGAGTAATCCTAGATCGACGCAATTGAGCTTCAATTTGTTGAGCGAGCAGTTGTTGGCTGGAATAGCGAACGAAAGGATGATGTATGAGTTCATCAATTGTCTCAGCGCTCTTCGCAGCTTTTGATGACATCAGTAAATATGGATCAGACAGAATTTGATGTTCATCGACCCCTTCTATCAAGGCCGTATTGTCTGCTGCAACGATCATATCAACACCACGACTGTACAATGAAGCATGACTTTCGTGGCTGGTTCCGCTTTGGACATCAAATGTGCAGGAAGGGTAGTCCTTGCGCACCAATTTCAGCCAAAGAGGCAAAACGTCGAGGTCAAAGTCTTCAATGACTGCTATTCGCAGATGCATAGTGGGCGCATGGCCCTGGCTTGAAAACTCGGCTTTAGCGGACATCACTTCATCAAGAAGGTTTCGCGCTCTTCCCGCAAACAATTCCCCAGCGGCTGTCAATTCAAACCTTTGGGCTGAACGTCTAATTAAAGTGCCACCAAGAACTGTTTCCAATTTTACCAACTGATTGGAAACAGTTGATGCACTGCAGCCCAGTCGTTTGGCTGCTTTCGTTATGGAACGCTCTTCCAATATGGCAACGAAAACCTCAACGGATTTAAAAGAAAACTGGTCGCGGTTGGGCGAATTCAATTGAGACATCCGGTTAGCGAGTGCTGTGGGCTTGTAGTATTGGAACCGTCGCTCTCTATATTCAAGCAATTCCGCTTGCATTCCCGCTCAAAACGTCTAAACACCGTCTCGCACACGAAGGTCGGGCTTCCGGCTGGTGGCTGAACTTTGGGCTTTGTTTTTTTGCAAAGTAGGTTTGACAAGCAAACCGTCCATCCGTGTCTCCGCTCTCGACTCTTCCAAATCGCGCCTTTCTTGTCCACGGGGCCAGCTCCAAGGATTTCTTCGAAAAGCGTCGGTGAGGCTTTGCGCTGGAAGCTCAACATAACACAGGAAAGGTGGCTTAATGGCCCTTTACGAACACATATTTATGGCTCGCCAGGATGTTTCATCCCAGCAGGTCGATACGCTTGTTGAGCAATTCAAAGGCGTTTTGGAAGCAAACGGCGGTTCCGTTGGCAAGATTGAAAACTGGGGTTTGAAAACTCTTCCCTACCGCGTCAACAAAAACCGTAAAGCGCATTACGCGTTGATGAACATTGACGCCCCTTCAGCAGCCGTTGCTGAAATGGAACGCCAGATGCGCATCCATGAAGACATTTTGCGTTACATCACAATCAAAGTTGAAGAGCACGAAGAAGGCCCATCCGCCATGCTTCGTAAATCTGACCGCGACGACCGCAAACCACGCGGCGACCGTGGCGACCGTCCTGCACGTGCACCACGCGCAGACGCTCCTGCTCCAGCTGCTGAATAAGGAAATAGTGTTATGATCCCTATTGAACAAATGCCATCAAGACGCCCTTTTCAGCGTCGTCGCAAAACATGCCCATTCACTGGCGAAAATGCACAAAAGATCGATTACAAGGACGTGAAACTCCTGCAGCGTTACATTTCTGAGCGCGGAAAAATCGTTCCTTCACGCATCACTGCTGTGAGCCTGAAAAAACAACGTGAACTGGCCCGTGCTATCAAACGCGCTCGTTTCCTTGCTTTGATCCCTTATGTGATCAAGTAAGCACTGACTTTCGCCATTCCCGATATACTCGGGGATGGCGCATTATTTGAGGGCAGCCTCTCAAAACACTGAGTTGGGAAGCGGCAATGGTGCCCTTCTCTAACTGTTACCAACCAAACGGTTGAACAGGACAGCGGACGAGATGAACAACAAATCAACACTTATCGCAGTCGTTTGCGGCTTGGTTACAGCTTTGCTGTTTCTGGCTCCGCTGACGCTTGGCGGTTTGGGATTTGTGATGTCGATGTTCACCGCAATGCCCTTATTTGTGGCCGCTCTTGGGTTTGGAACCATTAACGCGATTGTTGCTGGCGTGATTGCTGCCGTGGCTGTGAGTTTCTTCACTGGCCTCAACGGAGCTTTGATTGTCGGCGGAGCCACATTGTTGCCTGCCATTTGGGTCGGGCACATGGTTGGCCTATCGCGTGATGACACGGGAACTGCTGAATGGTTCCCGGTTTCAACGATCCTGTTTCGTATGGCGCTTATGTGCGCTGCGATTGCGGTCGCCTTTGGCGCGATGATTGGATACTCGCCCGAATGGGCGGCGGAACAGGTTTCCGTCATTATGACACAGTTTGCATCACTTCAATCAGAAGCTGCGGGCGTCCCGGTTCTGTCTGCAGAGGACATTAAATCTCGATCAGTTGCCGCTGCAAACATTATTCCGCTGGCCATGCCTGTTTCGCTGCTTCTATTGATGGTGATAAATTTGGTGCTGGCTGCGCGTTTTGCCCGCAAACGTAGCTGGGTGTTGCGCCCACAAGTGCATCTTCCAAGTGAAACTGCATTGCCTCAAATGGCCGTTGGTGTGTTTGCTGTTGGCGTTGCTTTAAGTTTCTTCTCAGGCCCTGTCGCATTGGTTGCTCAGGTGGTGACGGGCGCAATGGCTGGCGCATTCTTGCTTGTTGGCCTTGCCACACTGCACTTTTTGACCTTCGGAACACCAGTGCGCGGTGTTTTCCTTGGCATTACCTATTTCGCACTTCTTATTTCCCGCGTACTGGCTGGCGTGATCGCGCTGATCGGTGTGGCGGAAACTCTCTTTCAAATCCGCGCCCGCCGCGGAAATCGAAACACACCCTCACAACCGAATTCATAGACACTCAAAAGGAACAATAAAATGGATGTCATTCTACTAGAACGCGTCGCCAAGCTTGGCGCAATGGGCGACACAGTCACAGTTAAAGACGGTTACGCGCGCAACTTCTTGTTGCCACAGGGCAAAGCCCTTCGTGCCAACAAAGCCAACATGGCGCATTTCGAGTCTCAACGTGCAAATCTTGAAGCACGCAATGCAGAACGTAAAACCGAAGCTGAAGGCATCGCTGCCAAGCTTGGTGGCAACACATATGTGGCTGTTCGTTCTGCTGGTGAAACCGGTCAGCTTTACGGTTCAGTTGCTGCGCGTGACATCGTTGCGACATTGGCAGAAAACGGGTTCACAGTTGGCCGCAGCCAGGTTGAACTTCGTGCTCCGATCAAAATCATTGGCCTGCACACAGTGACAATTCTGTTGCACCCTGAAGTTGAAGCTGAAATCAGCATGAACGTTGCACGTTCTGAAGACGAAGCTGTACGTCAGGCAGCCGGTGAAGACCTCACAAGCCGCGATGCATTTGATGATGTTGATGAAGCGGAAGAAGACGAGTTGAGCATCGACGACGTTTTCGAAAACCCTGATGATGTTGATCTCGGTGACGACGCTGATGAAGCAACCGAAGAAGCAGCAA
>CALHHQ010000062.1 GCA_938030645.1 uncultured Rhizobiaceae group bacterium | reverse complement strand
GGCCACGAAGAAGGTCAAATCGTCGGAGACAAAGTTCTTCCGTTTTCTGACCACGCAGTTTTGAAAGACGCATTGGGGATAGAAAAATGAGCCAATCGCTTTGGACTGTTGAAGATTTAAAAAATGCGATGAGCGCCCGATTGATTGGCGAAGTTGCAAATGATGTAACTGGTTTGTCGATAGATACCCGTACACTCCAAAGCGATGAGGCTTACTTCGCCATCAAAGGCGATGTTCATGACGGGCACAAATTTGTAGCCAACGCATATGCCGCTGGTGCTGGCGTCAGCGTTGTCTCGGAAGACTGGTTGGACAAGTTGGAAGGCGATACCGGACCACTTTTAGTTGTGGGTGACGTTCTTTCGGCATTGGAAGATTTAGGGCGAGCTGCACGTGAGCGTACAGGCGCTAAAATTGTTGCAGTGACAGGCAGTGTGGGGAAAACAACCACCAAAGAAGCCTTGCGCACGGCGCTTTCAGCAAGTGGAAAAGTCCATGCGGCAGTTGCTTCCTTTAACAACCATTGGGGCGTGCCGCTGACATTGGCGCGTATGCCCGAAGAGACAGATTTTGGTGTGATAGAAATTGGGATGAACCATCCTGGTGAAATCACGCCGCTCGTGAAAATGGCACAGCCGCACGTGGCTATCATCAATAACGTCGCCGCGGTGCATTTAGGTGCATTTAAGGATGTTGATGAGATTGCCCATGCCAAGGCTGAAATTTTCAACGGACTGGTTGAGGGCGGCACTGCTGTCTTGAACGCGGATGATGAACGTATTGCGTTGCAACGTGACCTTGCTGGCAAAGCGGGTGTCGAAAACATTGTCACATTTGGTGAAGCCGAAGGTGCTGATGTTCATATGGACAAACTTGTTTTGCACGGCACATGCTCTTGCCTGACCGCAAATGTGTTGGGTGATGAAATGGTGGTGAAAGTTGGCGCACCGGGCCGTCATATCGCCCAAAATGCGCTGGCTGTTCTGGCAGCATGCAAACTTCTGGGCGCAGATTTGGCCAAATCTGGTTTGGCGTTGGCGAACCTTGAAGCCGTGAAGGGGCGGGGGCAGCGCCACAGACTAGCCCATCGTGATGAGCGCATCGTTTTGATTGATGAAAGCTACAATGCAAACCCAACAAGTATGCGCGCAGCATTGGCTCTGCTGGCAGCTGCAAACACCAAAGGTCGCGGACGGCGCATAGCCGTGATGGGCGACATGTTGGAACTCGGTCCGACTTCAAGCCAACTACATGCCGGAATTTCTGAAGCCGTGATTGAACATGGAATCGACAAAGTGTTTTTGGCTGGTCCTGAAATGGAATCTCTCAATAAAGCGTTGCAAGGCAAAGTGGAAACACTTCACGCGGCAAAAATTGATGATCTCATTGAGCCCATCAAGAGCGATTTGATTGGCGGTGATGTGATTATGGCAAAAGCATCTTTGGGCATGGCGTTTGCACGTCTAATTGATGATTTGATAAAGACTTACGGAACTGAATCGGTGGCTGGCGCTTAAGCCATCCGCTAAATTTATTGACTGAAAACCGATGCGGTATCGGTGACGAAAGAGAATTTTATGTTCTACTACCTCTCCGAGTTCGGTGACACTATTCCACTCCTGAATGTGTTTCGTTACATCACCTTTCGCACGGGTGGAGCCTTGCTCACATCAGCGTTGATTGTCTTTTTGTTCGGCCCAGCCATTATCCGGTCTCTGCGTGGCCGTCAGAAAAAGGGGCAACCTATTCGCGCGGATGGACCAGCAACACATTTTAAGAAAGCTGGAACACCCACCATGGGTGGCCTGATGATCCTTTGCGGAATTTTTGGCTCAACACTTTTGTGGGCTGACCTTTCCAGCGTTTATATCTGGTGTGTTCTCATGGTGACTGCTGCGTTCGGCGGCATTGGATTTTATGATGATTACTTAAAAGTGACGAAGTCGAGCGACAAAGGCTTCTCCGGTCGTATGCGCTTGCTTTTGGAATTCATCGTCGCCGCGTTCGCGTGTTTCATGATCATGACTTGGGGTGATCAAACATCGACGATCACGAACACAGATATGTCGAGCGCCTTAACATTTCCGTTCTTCAAAAATCTGTTCTTGGAACTTGGGTGGTTCTTTATCGTGTTTGGTGCGTTTGTTGTTGTTGCCTCTGGTAACGCGGTGAACTTGACTGACGGGTTGGACGGTTTGGCGATTGTTCCGGTTATGATCGCAGCCGCATCTTTTGGCGCCATCGCTTACCTGGCCGGTAACAAGGTTTTTGCGGATTATCTCCAAATTCATTTCGTGCTTGGCACAGGTGAACTCGCTATCATTTGTGGAGCCGTCATTGGGGCTGGTCTTGGGTTTTTATGGTTCAATGCACCGCCCGCTGCGATTTTTATGGGTGACACAGGCTCGCTTGCAATGGGCGGGATGCTGGGCACCATCGCTGTGGCCACAAAACATGAGATCGTTTTGATGATCATTGGTGGTCTATTCGTGATGGAAGCCTTGTCGGTCATTATTCAGGTGGGCTCGTTCAAATTAACGGGCAAGCGGGTGTTCAAAATGGCGCCGATCCATCATCACTTTGAGCAATTGGGCTGGACGGAAAGCCAAGTTGTCATTCGCTTCTGGATCATATCCATCATGTTTGCGTTGCTTGGCCTTGCAACACTGAAACTGCGTTAGGCTGGTTTAAGACACATGATCGAGGTTTCTGTCTTCAACGGGAAACGGGTTGCCCTTTTTGGTTTGGGTGGATCTGGTTTGGTCACGGCCCAAGC
>CALHHQ010000061.1 GCA_938030645.1 uncultured Rhizobiaceae group bacterium | reverse complement strand
TATGGCGCAAGCTGTGGCCCAAAACGATCATCGGGTGGTGCGCATTTTACATGGAATGGACCTCGGTTCGCTCCCGCTTTGGCTTACATCGCATGCAGGTTTAAAATCGAACCATATGGTACGGACTGTCTATGACTTTTTGTCCGAACACCTGCGAAAATTTGTATCTTGAACGCCAATCGAACTGCTTTCTGATGAAGACAGTCAGATCGCTCTTTGTTTCATGCGACCTCAAAGGGCAATAAGTCCTCTTCCACCAACAATCCGACCAGCAATGCACCCTGCAGAAGGTTGGCGGCTATCACTTGGCCCTGTTTGGCAAATGTTTCACTCGGTTGAACAAGGTCAGGAATTTGCACGGTTGTTGCACCTGATGCCAATGCTGCTCTTGTGCCTGTTTCACTGTCTTCGAAAGCGATGCAGTCTTTAGCGTTCGCGCCGAGCTTGCCTGCAACCGAATGATAGACTTCCGGATCTGGCTTGCCATTTTCTACCTGATCACCTCCAACTACACATTCCAGATAGGGCAGCAAACCGGCTCGTTCCAAATGATGTTGAGCTTGTTGGGTCTTGGTGGACGTTGCCACTCCCATGGGAATAGATTTGGTATGAAGACATTGAACAAGTTGCGTCGCGCCGAGCTTGAGCGGAACATCTTTAACCAATTGTGCGCGAATGTGTTTGTTCCATTCTGCATTGAAGTCGTCTAAAGCAACAACGCCTTCCAAACTGTCGCATACGATCTGATTGGATGCTTCAGCTCTTAGTCCCACGCATTGCATGAAAACTTCTGGACCGTCGGACAATGAGAAATGACGTCTTGCAAGGGTAAATCCCACAAGACACACTCTCTCAGTGTCCAAGAGTAAACCATCCATATCAAAGATGACGGCGTTGATAGGCATGTCATTGGCAATCAGTTTGGGAGAAATGGGGTTCCTTATAGCAAGATGTATGATCTTATCGGCATAAATCTTCGTTTCAGTTTGTAATGTTGCATGGTTTTGGTTGTGCCGTGGTTCGCGACGTTCGCACCTTGCATTGCTGCAAAAATTGACGCCCAATCGATATTGAAACTTTGGTCTGATCGTGGAGAGATGGATGCAGCCCTTGAGCAACACACTGCGAACGCCGGAGATCCGTTTCTCAAATCTGCCGAATTTTCCGTACCAGCCAAACTATGTTGAAGACCTTGTTGGCTATGAAGGGGTGCGGGTTCATTATTTGGACGAAGGCCCCAAAGACGCTGATCGCGTGTTCTTATGTTTGCATGGCCAGCCATCCTGGTCATTTCTTTATCGAAAAATGATCCCTCATATTGTTGCTAGCGGCGCGCGGGTGATTGCGCCTGATTGGATTGGATTTGGTCGTTCGGACAAATTTCGCGAAGACAGCAACTACACATTCCACATGCACCGCAACATGATGCTATCGCTTATCGAGCGTTTAAACCTGAAGAATATCACTCTGGTTGTGCAAGATTGGGGCGGCGTTTTGGGGCTCACACTGCCGCACGATATGCCTGATCGGTTTTCTCGATTGCTGATCATGAACACAGCATTGGCAACAGGCCGCTCACCGGGTGAAGGGTTTATGGCTTGGAAAGCCTTTGCGGCTTCGCAACCTGATATGAAAGTTGGTGCCGTAATCGGCCGAGGCACGCCGCACCTGACCACAGAAGAAATAGCTGCATATGATGCACCATTTCCTGACATTACCTTTAAAGCCGGCGTGCGCCGCTTTCCTGAAATGGTGATGGTCTCACCTGAAATGGAAGGCGTTCAAACCAGCCTTAGGGCCGCAACGTTTTGGCGCGAAGAATGGGATGGACAATCTTTCATGGCCATTGGTGCCGCTGATCCAGTCTTAGGCGTGGAGGTCATGGCTTCCATGCGAAAGCTCATACGCAATTGCCCTGAGCCGTTGATCATCAAAGACGCTGGTCATTTCGTTCAGGAATGGGGAGAGGAAGTCATAGACGCCGCTCTCAAAAGTTATGGGGATATTTGAGCGATTTAAGGCTCGACCTTGAGATCGATTGCTTTTGGGCCTTTGCCCTTGCGGTCAGGCTCTACGTCAAATTCAATTTTTTGACCTTCGTTCAACGTGGTCAGCCCAGATTGTTCGACTGCTGAAATATGAACAAATATGTCAGCTGCACCGTCGTCTGGAGTGATGAAGCCATAGCCCTTGGCTGCGTTGAAAAACTTTACTGTACCATTCATGTGGGAGGTCCTTGTTCCCGTAGTGTCGTTTGTTTGAGACGCCGTGCGCGGCCCACAAGTTTCAACGGAATGGAAGTGATGCGTTTCTTACGAAGAACGCCGCCGGGGAGGAGGGCATCACGCATCTGACCCGCTTATAGGACGGTCAAAAGTCTCCCCAAAACGACCTGATTTGTGCACAAATTTGCAAATCAGTACGTTTCCAGACTCCGGTAAAACCCGAGTAAATTCGTTATGCGCGACGAAAGGTCGCGATTGCAAGTAATTTTTACTTTCGTAAGGTCAGATTTCGGCCTTTGCAGAGGCAAAACTGACCAAAACAATTGCGCCAAACAAAATGGCGCATCCCAGGTAACCCAGTAGGTCGAGGCGTTCTCCCAGGAAGATTGCCCCGCCTAATGCGGCAAAGAGCGCTTCTGAGGACAAAAGGATCGCGGCATCGGGGGCAGGGGTGAATTGCTGGCAGACTGCCATCAACGTAAATGCGGCCGCGCCTGCCACCAATGCGGCGTACAATATTTCTGGCAATGCTTGGTAAAGTGTTGCGGTGGAGACAGCTGGCTCGTGCTGCCAATCAAACCATCTGGTCACGCCAAAAGCGGCTGTTGCTATAACTGCACCGATGGCAAATTGACTGACAGCAATTGCAATGGGGCGTTTTGAACGCGTTGCCACACGACCCACGGCAATGAGATGCAAAGCTGCAAAAACAGCACCAATCAACACGACAACATCGCCCCAAGTGAAACGGTCGAAGCCGCCGCCACCCAACAACCATATGCCTATTGTTGCTGCAACAGCGCATGGCCAAATCAAAGCGGGGGGACGCTCTGACAAAAACAAGAATACGATGATTGGCACCATCACCACATAAAGACCGGTGAGCATGCCAGCGTTTGTTACCGTCGTTGCCAGCAATCCAACTTGCTGCAAAGCCATCGCAATGAAGAAAATGATGCTCACCCAAACAATTCCCAAAAAGTCGCGACGCGCCAATCCGGTTGATCCTGTTTCATTTGGTGTCGCGCGATTAGCTTCCCAAACAGCCAGTGGCAAAATGGCAAGAGCGGCCAATGCAAAACGTAGGGCTATAAAAAGAAAAGGGCCAATCGAATCCATTGCTGTTTGTTGAGCAATGAAGCCACCGCCCCAGAGAAGACCCGCAAATAGGAGAAGTATATTGGCTGTGGTGCGTGACATGAAAACACAACGATAGGAGATCGGACATCGCGGTTTAGGCTTTGGACAATCGAAGGGCAAGCGTTGTCACATGACAGTTGGATCCAACGCAAAATGGGCGGCCGGTGTGACCGCCCGATAAAAGTGATTTGATCGATCTATTTCATAGAACTCAAACCAAACATGTTGCCTTCCGTATCCTGGCAAAGGGTCACAAAACCGAATTCACCTATTGAAAATTTGGGACGAATGACAATTCCGTTTGCTTCAACGACCTTGGCTTCTTCAACGGCACAATCTCCGGTGTT
>CALHHQ010000060.1 GCA_938030645.1 uncultured Rhizobiaceae group bacterium | reverse complement strand
GCAGCCACCTCGCCCGCAGCCACGGACAAGTTCAAGCCTTTGATGATTTCCGTTCCGTCTTCTTCGATACGGACATGAAGGTTTTTGATTTCTAACATTTTACTTCTTCTTTCTATCAGCGCCTGTGCGCCCAAATCTTACATCTGTTCCATTTTGCCGCTGGACTGCTTCGTTATAGAGGCGTTCCCTTCGGCGAATTCCAGCAATCTTTTTCCAGCCCCAAATGAATAGAATGACAAACCCCAAAGCCAAGGCTGCAAACAACGCTGGCAACAACAAATTTGTCACCATTCCAAACAGTATTACAAGCAGAGCAATCACACCCAAGAGCGGTTCAACGAATTGTTTTTTCCAAAAAATACGATGGTCGGTCGTCTTCAAATATCTTTCTGCATATCCTTCATCTTGGTCGTGCCCGCGCAAAGCTTCTCTAAATTCTTCATCTTTGCGTTGCTCTAAATAATCATCCATCTTTCATCGCCGTGCATATTTCAAAACAATCGACACTGCGAATGGACTGATCACCCACAATACAAGCGCCCAAATCGGCCCCATCGAAAACTCCGCCTCGCCCGTCACCACTTTCATCAATGGCAAGCCGACAAACACGATGGGAAACACAATCCCCCAGAGGAATGCGAGAATACGCACCCAAGGTTTGGCGAGGAGTTCGCGCGCCGTCATTTGGTTAACATATCCTCTCAGTGTTTCTCGGTTAGTATTGGCAACTTAATTACGTCTTCCTGTTCAATCTCATTCACTGCCGCCGTCAAAACCTTCGAGTGATTTGTTCCAACTATACAAAAACTCAGCTTTCTTTGGGTCCATACCATTCAAAACAAAACGTCGAACAACTTCTTTTCTATAAATGTACTCCCAAATGACGCCGATAATGATCGTCAAAAAGAACATCACAAATGAGGGCACCACAAGTTCTTCCATCTTTAGAAATACCGTGAGCAAGATTGCCAATAGAGACATGGCCAAAGCGCCAAAAATCAACATTGATATAAATCTCAATCTGCTCAATCGACAGCGAGACAGAAAACTCAACCAACACTCCCTTCCAAGCTAATCCCAATCAGCTTTTGCGCTTCGACTGCGAATTCCATTGGGAGTTCTTGAATGACTTCTTTCACGAAACCATTCACGATCAATGCAATTGCTTCCTCTTCCGGGATGCCCCGTTGGAGGCAGTAGAAGAGTTGGTCGTCAGAAATTTTTGAGGTTGTGGCCTCGTGTTCCAACTGTGCATCTTTGTTCTTGGCTTCAATATACGGCACGGTGTGCGCGCCACACTGGTCGCCAATCAACAGGCTATCGCACTGGGTAAAGTTCCGCGCTGTATCAGCCTTGCGGCCAATGCTCACCTGCCCGCGATAGGTGTTTTGCGAACGTCCTGCAGAAATGCCTTTGGAGATGATGCGGCTTGTTGTGTTCTTGCCCAGATGCAGCATTTTCGTGCCGCTATCCACTTGTTGCATGCCGTTAGACACCGCGATGGAGTAGAACTCCCCGCGTGATCCGTCACCGCGTAAAATGCAGCTTGGGTATTTCCATGTGACCGCAGAACCTGTTTCCACCTGTGTCCAAGACACTTTGGAATTCTTGCCGCGGCAATCAGCGCGTTTGGTTACGAAATTGTAGATGCCACCCTTGCCGTTTTCATCGCCCGGGAACCAATTTTGAACGGTTGAATATTTGATTTCGGCATCGTCCATGGCGATCAATTCTACCACGGCGGCGTGCAACTGGTTTTCATCACGTTGCGGTGCTGTGCAGCCTTCCAAATAGGAAACGTAAGAGCCTTCTTCCGCGATGATCAATGTGCGTTCGAACTGGCCCGTGTTTTCCTCGTTGATGCGGAAATATGTCGACAGTTCCATAGGGCAGCGCACACCCTTTGGAATGTATACGAATGATCCATCAGTGAAGACCGCACAGTTCAGCGTGGCGAAATAGTTGTCTGTCACCGGAACAACGGACGCCATATATTTTTTAATGAGGTCTGGGTAATCGCGGATCGCTTCCGAGATTGAACAGAAGATCACGCCAGCTTTTGCGAGTTCTTCTTTAAAAGTTGTAACCACAGACACGGAATCAAATACAGCATCTACGGCCACACGCCCTGACTTATAGATGTTATCGCTGCCACCGAACGCATCGGGGTCTTCTTCGCGTTCCGCCGCTTCTTTTGCAGCCAATGCTTCTTTGGTTTTGGTCACACCAGCCAAAGCTTCCTGTTCGCGCAAAGGAATGCCGAGTTTTTCGTATGTTTTCAAAAGTTCGGGATCAACTTCATCCAAAGACTTCGGGCCATCTTCGAAGTTTTTCGGAGCGGCATAGTAGTAGATGTCTTGATAATCGATCTTGTCATAAGCCACGCGCGCCCAATCTGGCTCGGTCATGGTTTTCCAACGCTCAAACGCATCCAGACGCCATTGCAGCATCCACTCTGGCTCGTCTTTTTTGGCCGAGATGAAACGAATGGTGTTTTCATCCAAACCTTTCGGTGCTTTTTCGGATTCAATGTCCGTCGAGAAGCCGTATTTATACTGGTCGATATCCAGCGTTTTAACGGTGTCGATGGTTTCCTGAACAGCTACCATATTGGTGTCTCCAAACTTCCGGTTTTCAAGCGCTTATGCTGCGCCTGATAATTTTGCTTTTGTCATATCGCTCAAACGCTTTGTGATGCGCTCAAAAGATCTGATGAATTTGTCTGCGTCTTCTTGGGTAGAATTCCACCCAAGACTGACGCGTATTGCGCCGCGCGCAGCGGCTTGATCTGCATTCATGGCTTCCAGCACGTGGCTCTTGCCAACTTTACCTGATGAACAGGCAGAACCGCTTGAAACGGCCACACCATCAAGATCAAATGCGATAAGAGCCGTTTCCGCTTTCAACCCACTCAATCCAAACAACAGCGTGTTGCCTACGCGTTCTGCGTCTTGGCCAAACACCACCAAATTGTCCGTCAATCCATTTGCCAGACATATAGGGTTGAGTTGCTCGATAATCGAGTCCCGAAGCGCAGTTATATTGTCGTAATTGTCGATGTCTTTTGCAGCTTCAACGGCAGCTGCGCCAAAACCAGCAATTGCAGGCACGTTTTCTGTTCCTGCGCGCTTATTTGTCTCTTGGCTGCCGCCACGAATGGCAGTCTCTACATCCAGAATCGAGTGCACATTTATAAACGCACCAACGCCTTGCGGCCCGCCGATTTTGTGGGCGGATAGGATCATGAAATCCACACCAAGTGACTTTGCGTCGACAGGAATGCGCCCAACCGCTTGCACGGCATCGCACAATGTATAGCCGCCTTTGAAGCGTGTGCGCTTTGCGATTTCTGCGATAGGTTGAATCACACCCGTTTCGCTGTTCACCAGTTGAACGGCCACATAGGGGCGACCATTGGTTTCTTCGTGATGGTTGAGCAGTTGATCAAACGCGTCGAGATCAATCACACCGTTGTTGAGAACAGGAATGGCAACGATTTGCTCTTGTTCAAACCGACCGCCAGCAAGAACGCATGGGTGTTCTGTTTCCAACACATAAAGAACACCAGCAGGCTGCAACACACCTTGGTTTCTAATGTGTGGCGTCAGCGCCAGATGGGCGGCTTCCGTAGCACCTGAGGTGAAGGTAACGCTTTCAGCCTCAACGCCCACAAGTGCTGCAACTTCTGTCCGTGCTCTTTCCACCAAACGGCGCGCATTGCGCCCCTCGCCATGCACAGATGAAGGATTGCCACCACTTTCCAATGCAGCAATCATCGCCTCACGCGCTGCGGGGCGCAGAACGGACGTGGCATTATGATCGAGATAGGCGCGGTTGCCCGTCATAAATCTGCTTTCAACATCGGTGCTTAAGGCGTTGATCGGGCGCTTCATTATCTATTCGCGAAGAAACATGCCAATTTTCTTGAATTTCAAGAACCAAATAGACTATGTACAGAACTTCGCGATGACAGACTCGAATTGAGACCAAATCGCAACTTTTGAATAATTCTAAACTAGGTTAGAAATTGCCCGTCCAAACGTCAAGCCAAGTGTTGGGTTTTTGGACAGAGACTGACGCGCCAATTGACGCGGTTTTGTCCTGCGGC
>CALHHQ010000059.1 GCA_938030645.1 uncultured Rhizobiaceae group bacterium | reverse complement strand
TCTCGTTAATCGGGGCTATGCTGTGTTAGACTTAAACTATCGTGGCTCTCTTGGCTTTGGCCAAAGGTTTTTGGCCGCAGGAGCACGGCAATTTGGCCGTAAAATGCAAGATGATGTGCTGGATGCCCGACAATGGTTGATTGATCAAAAAATTGCAGACCCGCAAAAGCTTGCTGTTATGGGCCACAGCTTCGGTGGCTATATGAGCCTCATGGCGCTGGGGAGGGACCCTAACGCTTTCACCGCTGGTGTGGCCTTGTCTCCAATCACGGATTTGGAGTGGGATTTGAGACACAAAAGCCCAGATTTCTGGTGGTACAAAGCCTACACCTTCAAGAATTTCGCCGACCCCCGCGATGCCAAAGACATGGCTCTTATGCGCCAACATTCGCCGATCAGCGTTATCGAAAATGTTAAAGTACCAGTTCTCCTATCACACGGGACAGCGGACATCGTGGTTCGTGTCGATCAAACAAAGCGTTACGTTGAAAACTTGATTCAACTTGGCAAAGCTGAAGTGAAAGCTAAATTCTACGAAGGCGAGCGCCACAAATTCACCCGCTGGCAAACCCGCGTAAAAGACATGCGCCGTATTGAAGAGTTCCTCGCCAAACATCTAGGCGGCAGATCGGGTGGATTGGATTACACGGAAATCGCTGCGGAGGTGTTTTGAGAAAGGTAAATAACTCTCAATTCAACCTTTTGCGCGTTTTTCCTGAATCACTTTCAGCATCGCGTTGACTTCTACAATCGCCTTACCAACGGCGTCTTCATCTCTGCTGCGCACCACGATTTGTGTGGAGTAGTTTCCATTTTCAAATCTAGGGTAGGAGCCAATGATTGTATCGGGGTTTTCATCCTGGATGACACCCAAAGGCGCGCTGATGTCACCTTCGCCGAAGGGGCAATCGACCACTTGAGAGGTCATCCTCGCGCCGCCCTTCAAAGTTGGTGCAATGGAATCCATCATGGCTTGCATGATTTTTGGAACGCCGGCCATCACATGCACATTTTCAACACGAAAGCCGGGTGCAATCGACACTGGATTGTCGATTAAGTCTGCACCTTCAGGTGTACGGGCCATGCGCATACGCGACTCTGTGAATTCCATATCGCGAGAGCGATAGGAGTCGGTGAGGAGTTCCATCGCTTTCGGATGATGGGTGCAGGGCAGGCCGAATGCCGCTGAAACTGAATCGGCGGTAATATCGTCATGGGTTGGCCCAATGCCACCCGAGGTGAACACATAAGTGTAGCGTGACCGAAGTGCATTCACCGCATCAACAATGTCCGCTTGCTCATCGGAAACGATGCGCACCTCTTTCAGGTCCACCCCAAGATTGGTGAGATAATCGGCAACATAACCAATGTTTTTATCTTTGGTGCGACCGGACAGAATTTCATCACCAATGATCAACATTGCGGCGGTGGGGATGTCGGTCGTGTTGGTCATGCGGGGGTTCAATTCGTTTATGTGATTCAGTCTTTGTATATAGAAAAGAGGGCGGAACAGGGAAGCTTTTCAGCGCGCCAAATGCAATTGACCTTGGTGAACAAAACCTTTCACCGAAAGAATAAATGTCAAATCCAATCGAAAACTTATGAAAACGCGCCTGATGTATATTTGAGCTGAGGACACAAATGTACAGGTGAATAAGATGACCATTATCGATGATAGCGTTCCTGCGACCCCTGAATTGACGCCGTTGATTCCGACCGGCGACGATCTGCCGATTTTGGACGACGTGATTCCAACTCCGGAAAACTCGCGCATTGTATTGGCTTTGCCGGATGTTGCTGCTGCCGAACTCGACCCAACTGTGAATGTGGTCAAATTAGTTGGCTCCAGTGCAGACGAAGAAATTGTTGGCAACAGTGGCAACAACAAACTCGTTGGTCGTGGTGGTACAGACGTTCTGTTTGGTTTTGATGGAAACGACAACCTGAGCGGGGGCAATGGCGATGACTTTTTATACGGTGGCAACGGCATTGACCGTTTGACTGGCGGTCGCGGCGCAGATTTCCTTGATGGTGGTGCAGGCACGAAAGATTACGCCCAATATCACTCATCTGATGCAGCCGTGACTATTAATCTTGAAACGGGTGTTGCAGCAGGCGGTCACGCTGATGGCGATACATTGGTCAACATCGAGCGCATCAATGGCTCAAAATTTGATGACTCTCTAACAGGTGATGCAGCCAACAACGTTTTGATTGGCCGCAATGGCAATGACTATCTTGCGGGTGGTCTCGGCAATGACATGCTGAACGGCGGCAATGGCGACGACACGCTTTTGGGTGGCGACGGCAAAGACAATCTCATGGGTGGTGCTGGTGCTGATGTTCTCGACGGCGGAGCAGGAGACAATGACCGTGCCAACTATAGAAATTCAAAAGAAGGTGTGAACGTCGATCTTGCAGCTGGAACAGCGTCGGGTGGCGATGCGGAAGGCGACACATTGCTCAACATCGAGCAGGTTCTGGGTTCAAAATTTGACGACACAATCACAGGAGATGACGGCAGCAACCGATTGATCGGCCGCGACGGCGATGATTTGCTCGACGGTGGTGCTGGCAATGATGTTTTGTTCGGTGGCAATGATAACGACGTTCTTGTTGGTGGTGCCGGTAAAGACAGATTGAACGGTGGCAACGGCGACCGAGACACAGTCGATTATCGCGACTCTGGAGAAGCTGTCCAAGTCAATCTGACCACCAAGAAAGGAACAGGCGGAGACGCTGAAGGCGACCGCATTTTCAATGTAGAAGATATTCGGGGTTCTGCTTTCGACGATACTCTTACTGGTGCAGACGGCGTGAATCGCCTGATGGGCAATGAAGGTGACGACGAATTGTTCGGCATGGGTGGCAATGATATGTTGCTTGGTGGTGAAGGCGCAGACCTGATCGACGGTGGCGACGGCATTGACACAACCAATTACCAACACGCTGACGAAGGTGTTGGCGTCAATTTGGCAACCGGCGGTTTTGCGGGCGAAGCCACGGGCGACACATTCATTGATGTGGAATTCTTCTACGGATCAGAGTTTGATGATGTGGCTATTGGCGACGACAACGCGAACCGTTTGAATGGTCAAATTGGTGACGATGTTTTGAATGGCGCTGGTGGTCGTGACACATTGATTGGTGGCCTTGGCAACGACACGCTAACAGGCGGCGATGATCTCGACTTGTTCTTGTTCAAAGGCAATTTTGGAAATGATGTGGTCACCGACTTCGAAGCCGGTGCAGGCATTGTTGACCGCATTTTCTTCCAGGGTATGGGCCTTTCCATGGGCGACCTGTCGCTCACAGACGGCACAGATGGGTTGCTTGTTGAAGCTGGAACCTACGGCACATTGTTGCTTGAAGGTGTTGAGGCTGCAGATCTTGCTGCCGACGACTTCATTTTCTAAGCGGTTAGTTTGCTCGCCTAAAAAGTCAAAAAATGCCAATTGGGCAGATCATCGCGTCTTCCCAATTGTAATTCCAACTCGGTGGCATACATACATTTCTCATTCTGAATGATGAAAGCACAATGTATGACGAATTCCGCTGCCACTGACGTTCTGTTTCAACCTTATGAAATCAAATCTCTCGCGATGCAAAACCGCATTGTGATGGCACCGATGACCCGCGTGTTTTCACCAGGTGGTGTGCCAAAGAGCAACGTCGCGGAATATTACCGCAAACGTGCAGCAGGTGAGGTGGGTCTCATCCTATCCGAAGGCGCTGTGATTGATCGACCGTCATCCAAAAACGAAGAAGCCATTCCGTTCTTCCATGGCGAAGAAGCGCTGGCGGGTTGGAAACAGGTGATCGATGGTGTGCATAATGCGGGCGGGAAAATGGGGCCGCAAATTTGGCACACGGGTTCCACCAGAGGTCAACAAGGCTGGGAACCAGAACATCCAGTTGAAAGCCCGTCGGGTTTGGTGGGGCCGGGCGACCCGCGTGGCAAAATCATGAGCGAAGAAGATGTCGTTGATGCCATTGCGGCTTATGCAAAAGCGGCAGGAGATTCAAAACGCCTCGGTTTCGATATGGTTGAGATCCACGGAGCTCATGGTTATTTGATAGACCAATTTTTCTGGTCTGGCACCAATGAACGTGAGGACATTTGGGGCGGTGCAACATTAAAAGAACGCTCGAAATTTGCCTCAGAAGTGGTCAAATCTGTTCGCGCAGAAGTGGGCGAAGACTTCCCCATCGCCTTGCGAGTGAGCCAATGGAAACAGCAAGACTACAAAGTGCGCTTAGCGCCAAGCCCAGATGAAATGACGAATTGGCTGCTGCCTTTGGTGGAAGCAGGTGCAGACATGTTACATTGTTCCCAACGGCGTTTCTGGGAACCCGAGTTTCCTGAAATAGATGGTGCAGACGGGTACAACTTTGCAGGCTGGGTCAAAAAGCTGACCGGAGCGACAACCATTTCTGTTGGGTCAGTGGGCTTATCTGGAGATTTTTTCGGCGCCTTCGGTGGCAAATCGTCTGAACCTACAGATGTCAACGAACTCGTGCGTCGTATGGAGCGCGAAGAGTTCGATCTTATAGCTGTCGGTCGTGCAATCTTGGCCGACCCTGATTGGGTGTTAAAAATCAAAGGCACCAATGAGGAACCAAGAGTGGATTTTACTCCATCGGCGTTTCGCGAGCTGGTGTGATGGTTTGATTTCGTCGGGTCAGAAATTACCGAACTAAGCGCCCAGCAAGTGTGTTGGGCATTTGTTTCCCGTTGTCTTCAAAGGATGCTGGTTCGATGACAATTGAGTGCACCGATTTGAGGAATTTTGAGATTGGGCCTTTGACCTGACCCGCGTG
>CALHHQ010000058.1 GCA_938030645.1 uncultured Rhizobiaceae group bacterium | reverse complement strand
CCTGCAAAACCAGCAGGGGTATTTCCATCTTCGGGCAAGTAGGATGCTTTCAATAGGTTTTGCCCAATCTCTATCCCGGGCGTGGTGGTCATTTGTTCCACACCCACAACCAACACATGACGTGCTTGCTTAGCTTCAATAGCCTTCACACCTTGCTGTACAGCGGCTGATCCTGTGGCGCAGGCATTCTCCACACGTGTGGCTGGTTTGAATCGGAACTTGTCGGAAGCCTGAAACACCAAACTGGCAGTGAAGTCCTGTTTGGAGAAACCGGCATTGAAATGACCGAGATAAATTTCATCCACATCAGCGGCATCGAGTTGTGCATCTTTCAACGCGTCTTCCACAACAGACACGATCAAACTCTCGACGGTTTCGCCTTCTAGTTTACCGAACTTTGAATGAGACCATCCGGTGATGCATGCGGTCATGATGATATTCCATTTGTTGCAGTCTTGATTTCAAGACTAAGCGTGCAGCGGTTGTTTGAAAAGCCAGGCCAACGAGTTTGTCGCATCTTCTCAAGCTTTATTTACCAACGCTTGCTTGGCAATCATTGACACGCGCGTTTTGAACGCTATCTAATCGATTTAAATTCCCTTATTCTGGTGCTCAGCACATATCGGAGATCATCATGGTTTTAAAAGTCGCAATCAATGGATTTGGCCGCATTGGCCGCAACACACTTCGCGCCATTATTGAATCCGGTCGCACTGACATTGAAGTGGTGGCGATCAACGATCTTGCCCCTATCGAAACCAATGCACACCTTTTGCAGTATGACAGTGTTCATGGTCGCTTTCCTGCTCCCGTGACCATTGATGGCGATACGATTGACGTGGGACGCGGCCCCATTCGGGTTACTGCAATACGTGATCCAAAGGAACTGCCTTGGGATGATGTTGATATCGCAATGGAATGCACGGGCATTTTTACTGCACGGGATAAAGCTGCGATGCATTTAGAGAACGGCTCCAAACGTGTGCTGATTTCCGCACCGGGCAAAGATGCAGACAAAACAATTGTGTTTGGTGTCAACAATGAGACGCTTACGAAAGATGATATTATCGTTTCAAACGCATCTTGCACCACGAACTGTCTAGCGCCTTTGGCAAAGGTGATGAATGATAGTTTTGGCATTGAAAAAGGTTATATGACGACAATCCATTCCTATACAGGCGATCAGCCAACATTGGACACCGTGCACAAAGACCTGCACCGCGCGCGCGCTGCGGCTATGTCTATGATCCCAACTTCTACGGGCGCTGCAAAAGCAGTCGGACTTGTGTTGCCTGAACTGGATGGAAAGCTTGATGGATCGGCTGTCCGCGTTCCCACACCAAATGTGTCCTGTGTTGATTTGAAGTTTGTTGCCAGCAAAGATTGTACGGTTGAAGAGGTCAACGCTGCAGTGAAGAAAGCCGCCGAAGGCAATATGAAAGGTGTGTTGGACTATGTCACCGCTCCGCTTGTATCGGTGGATTTCAACCATGATGTCCACTCTTCCAACTTTTCATCTGAACAAACGCAAGTGACTGGTGGAAACTTCGTGCGCGTTCTCAGCTGGTATGACAACGAATGGGGTTTCTCCAGCCGCATGAGCGACACAGCGGTTGCTATGGGAAAACTGATGTAGTCACGAACACTTCCGTTTCAAAAAGGGCTGCGTTCGATTTGTTCAAACGCAGCCCTTTTTCTATTTTCCCCAAATCGAACTTATAGATCGACAGTCAATTTCTTCACGCCATTTGCAGCGCGGGATTGGCAAAGAACAATTTCTGTTTCTTGTTGTTTCTTCGACAAAACAAAATCTCGGTGCTCAACGTCTCCGCTGACGATACCGCATTTGCAAACGCCACAAATTCCATCAGCGCATTTGACGTCCACGTGGATTCCGTTTTCTTCCAGAACATCGGTGATCGTTTGATCTTCTGGAATGACCAGTGTTTTGCCAGATTTTGCCAATTCCAGTTCGAAGGAATGGTTCACGTAGTCAGGTTGCTCAGGCACCGCGAAATATTCCAAATGCCGCGCATCTTCGGGAAACCCTAACCGTTCGGCGGAGTCCATAACACCATCCATATAGCGATCTGGCCCGCAGGTGTAGACATGCCAACCTTCTTGATAACCAGACAAAATCTTGTCTAAATCTGCTCTAGACCCTTGGTCAGAGAAATGAAACTTCACATTTTTCGCCCAAGGCACGGCTTTTAGATCGTCGACGTATCCAGCCTCTTTCATCAAGCTGGCGGAATAATGCATCTCAAACGGTTTGCCTAATGCATGCAAACGGTGAGCAAACGCTATCATTGGAGTGATGCCGATGCCGCCACCCATAAGAAACGTCTTCGTCGCCTCTTCAACCAGTTCAAAATGGTTGATCGGTTTTGAAATAAAGACCCTTCGACCTTCATTAAAAATCCGGTGCAAGAATTTGGAACCGCCACGGCCTTCGTCTTCACGCAACACACCAATTTGGTATTTGTTGCGATCAGCCGGATCACCTGACATGGAATATTGCCGAACAAACTCGGGAGCAATCACGATATCCAGATGCCCTCCTGCCGTCCATTCGGGCAATTGGCTGCCGTCAAAAGCTGAGAACTCATATTTGGTGACGCCCGATGTCATCGCCTCCACTTTGGTAATGCGTGCTTTGATGACCGGGGCATCTTCAAATGCCGGATATTCGTGAGCCAAACCTTCCGTATCGCCTTTGGCCAGTTTTTCTTGATATTCGCGCGCGCTGATCATCGACTGATAGGCTTTAATCCCTGCCTCTCGGTCCATCGGGAATGGATACGGCCACGGATGCGGTGCAAGGCTCGCAGGATATATGGCCATAGTTTGGTCCTCATATTTGAGGTCCAAATCGGTTTGCAAATCCCTGCGGTTCACCGGCTTGGCGGGTTTGCGATATCCGCCGTCTTCTTTGACCTCGATGTCCCACCACCATTTCTTCACGTCGTTCAAAGAGCCATTGCCAACTTTGTCGTCAAGCTTGGCCAATATGGGAGCAGCTTTCGGTATATTCATCGCTGCCCAGCGGAACGGTTTTTCTGCAAAAAGACCTTCTAAATTCCAAGGACAGGTTTTCATACAACGCCCACACATGGCGCCACCTTCAGTGGTGATGCGGTAAGTGGTGCACTTTTGGCTGTCAGATTTCCAAATCTCATAGCCGTTGAACATCAATTTCGGCCCAGCTGTGATTGCACCCGCAGGACATTCACGTGCGCATTTGTTGCAAGACTCACAAAATGTCTGAAGACCGAAGTCGATTGGTTTGTCATGCGCCAATGGCATGTCTGTGGTAACGGCGCCAGATTTCAAGCGAGGACCCAAAAGCGGATGAAGAATAACTTCGCCGATACGGCTCACTTCACCCAAACCCGCCAAAAGCAATAATGGTGGTTGCAGAACTTCCCCGTCCATAACTGTATGGGCCTTGGCTTTGTAGCCAAGATTTCGGATCTGCTTGGCGATCACTCCACCCAACAGCGAGAACCGCAAATAGGCGCGCATGCTTTGCGCAACGGCAACCCAATCGTCACCACTTGCGCCCTCCATCGTTTCATAACCTTGGTCGATGATCATGCTGATGGCATTGTGGTGCGGTGGAATTATTTCATCTCCTGCCGCGTCATGGCTGTACCAAGTCCAATCAGGGCAACGAGAAATGCCAACGCAATCGACACCCAGAAAATATGTGGCGGCTTTGACGTTTTCAGCGTTTTTCTCGGCATCGTTAAGTTCAACAGGTCGCTCATGTGACTCGCCGTCTTGAAGCAAGACAAATGCTCCCAGAATTCGACGTTGAGCAGCAGACAGGGCGCATTTGCGCGCATAATAACCGCCCGCCGCATTTTGTTGCGCTTTCTTTCCGAGTTCCCCGAACTGAGCACGGGCGAACATATCTGTGCGCTTTGGGACACGCGCCACACGATCTTCATCGATAAACGTCGTGGGCTTGTCTTTGCGTTTCAGTTTTTCAAACGGCAAAGCACCGTCAACGAAATTTCGTTTCGCATAAGGATCCAAGTTGAGAGCACTTTTTGCAGTGTTCTTTCCAAGCCACCACGCTGGGCCTTGGGTTTTGAACCATGGTTGCTCAGCCATAGGAGCAAGCGGTTCATCTGCAGTCATTTCAAACACGGTTGTCACCACAGCGAGACCAAAGCCTTCGCCGATATAGGGCGCTATGAGCTTCCCGTCTTCCACAGTGGCAAGACCAGCAGCCACGGCAAGCTTGTTCATATCCACATCGGAAGTCGAAATCGTGTGCAAGCGAGAATCGTAGCCAAGCAAACGCAAATAGTTGGCCATACCCACGGCTGCTTCCGTAGCTCGCAAACAGGCACGGTGGTCCTGCGTGCCTTTGATCCATTCCGCTCCAGGTTCGTTTGGACGCACCTCTCTGTTTTGTTCAAACAGAAACACAATCGCGTGGTCATGCCCATCAATTGAACTTGGTGGCGTTTCCATAGATTCTTTAAGGTCAGCCATGATGACATCGATGCCAGACGTCAGTGTTTTAGTTTGTTTGGTGCGCAGGTCTTCTGCAAGTCGATCAATATCTGGATTGCGAATTGGTGTTTTGAGCAAAGCTTCGTGTGGCAGTTTGCAAATGCCCATCATGGAGGCATCACCAAAATATCCAAAAGACTTCACGTGGTTTGCACGTTCAGTCAGGTCTGATGGAATATCGGCTTTTTGTTTGTTGATCAGGCCATCGCGCACGGCATCCATCATCGCTTGATAATCGCCCATGGCGTTAACGAGCGAATGTGGGGTGTTCAAATCAGAGAATGATAGCCGCTTCATTTCTGGAACAGATGAATAGTCCACTTCACCATTAAAACGGGTCAACCGTTCAAGCGGATATTGCCCCAAATGCGGTGGGCGATTTTTTGTTGAGAAAAACCGAATGCCCATAAAAATTCCAAAATCACGACTGGTTGATTGCAGACTATTGCACCGCTTAGGTTGATTTTCCAGATGCTTTCAGGACTTGTGTATTGTTCGTCATGCAGGAATGATTAGGGCGCATACCGAATGACAGTCTGCGCCAATTGCGACTGTTCGAAATTTGTCACAATCGCGCTATCAATCACCAAATTGCCAATGTGTTGATTACTATTCTCACAATTGTTGATTTCGAAAGAGGAATTCAAAATGAACACTTCGAAGTTCACCCGCAGATCAATTCTTGCAGCCGGCGGTAGTATTGTGGTGGTCGGATCAAAAGGACTCATTGTTCCAGCCCAAGCCAAAGGAATTGCACCAACACCAACCATGCGTGGTGGCGCAAATAACTATCAACCAGGTGCTCCGATTGTGGAGCGCATTGGTGGTGGTGGGTTTTTCATGACAGGAACTGTCAAACGTGCAGGAGACGGTGCGCCACTTTCTGGTCAACGCATTCAGATTTGGGCGCATACAAAAGAAGGATATGAAAGCGATCCTCAAAGTCACGGTGCAACGCTGACTGACAAGAACGGAAATTTTCGCTTGGAAATGCCGCAGATCGTTCCAGCTTTTGGGCAAGCACACGGCCATTTAGCCTACGACAGTTCAGAATTCAAAACCGTGTTCTTGCGCCCCGTGATGGCGAACTCGAAAGATACGACCCTCAATGCAGATTTTGTTTTGGAGCCCGCTTAATCGCCCATAACTGAAATCTCATGAATTCGACCCGCAAAATACTTGTTTGGCTCTTGCTTTCGCTCATTCTCGCCATACCAATCGCTGGTGCTGCAATGAGCCCCCAATTGGCTTGGCGCGACCCCATATACATAACTGCCGGTTTTGCTGGAGTGCTCGCGATGGCGTTCTTGCTTCTCCAACCCTTGCTGGCTGGTCGCTATCTGCCCGGTTTATCTGCTCCTCAAGCTCGGCGTGCCCATAAAGCGATTGGGAGCCTGCTTGTTTCGGCGATTGTTGTCCATTTGGTGGGGCTTTGGATCACCAGTTCTCCGGACGTTGTTGACGCGCTCTTGTTCAGATCACCCACATCGTTTTCTCCGTGGGGTGTTGTCGCCATGTGGGCCGTGTTCGCCGCCGCACTTCTCGCCATAGCAAAGCGAAAGCTCGGTATCACACCGCGTATTTGGCGCAACATTCATACTTGTTTTGCTGTTGTTGCAGTTGTGGGCAGCGTGGTTCACGCCATGCTGATTGAAGGCACGATGGAATTTTATTCAAAGACTGCACTGTGTTTTCTTGTGGTGGTTGCCACAATCGCATTGATTTTCAAATTGCGTTCACGAAACGCGGTCTCAACCTATCGGGCTAAGTGATCTCGGCAAGTGTTGGTGGATTGGCACCATCACGAGAAGCCGTGATAGCCGCCGCTTTGTTCGCAAACTCCAAAGCCTGTTGAATTACGTCATCACCAAGCGAACCGATATCCGTTTTTCTCAATCCGCGCTGTTGGTTCAAAGACGCCAGAAACCCTGCGCTGAATGTATCGCCAGCACCAACGGTATCCGCAACAACAATCTTGATGGCTTCCGCTTTCACTATGCCTGAAGACGTGTGTGCCTCAGAACCATCTCCCCCCCTGCTCAAAAGTACAATGGAAGTCCCCTCGCCCAACCATTTTTGAATTGCTTCATTGTGGCTGCAATCAGGTTCAATCCAATCAAGATCTTCATCCGACACTTTGACAATATCGCTATGGGCGATCATGCGACGGATGCGGGATCGGTGCTTATCTTCATCATCAATGAAATTCGGACGAATATTTGGATCAATGTAAATCACATGATCTTCGGCGTGTTCAATCAGCAGTTCTTCGTATGCGCTGCCACACGGTTCTGGGATAAGGCTGATGCCACCAAACAGAAGGGTTGAAACTTCATTTGGGATTGAAGGCATATCGCTTGATGCCAGCATTCTTCCGGCAGAGCCTTCATCATAAAATGTGTAAACGGCATCTCCATCACTCAAATCAACCACTGCCAGAGTGGTCGGGCGATTTGAACGAATGCAGAGTGAGTGGTCTACTGCAGCTTCATCGAGGTTAGAAATCAGTTTCCGACCAAATCCATCCAAGGACACTCCTGATAAAAATCCAGCCTTTTCCTGCAGCCGTCCCAGAGCGATCGCTGTGTTGAAAACAGAGCCACCCGTGACCGGTCGCAATACATCTTCGCCAGATGCATTTTGCTCGGGGAGCATATCCATTAAGGCTTCACCGCAACACAAAATCATTATCAATTCCAATTCTGGCAATTTGATTTGGTACACTTTGTGGCGGTTTTACACACTGAACCAAACCAAGCAACCGGTCATGAGATTGCGCTGAATTCATCGCCTTATGCCAGTGCCGATCACAGGCAAGTTGTAACCATCAACTCGCTTCAGACAAACAGGTTTTGATCGATGTCGCCATGTTGCGGATAAGGCCAAAATAGAGGTCCGGTCCGTTTTCAAGCGACGAACCGAGAGGGTCTATGACGCCAGACTTGGCCTGAGTTCCTGCTGTTACAGTGGTCACGAGTTTCGGTTCAAACTGAGGTTCAGCAAACACACATGATGCACCAATCTGCTTAACACGCGCTCTGATTTCAGTCATCCGAGCAGCGCCCGGCATTACATCTGGAGACACCGTAATTGAACCAGACGCCGAAATATTGAACCGGTTTTCAAAATATTGATAGGCATCGTGAAAAACAATGTACCCCTTGTCATTCACTGGTTTCAATTGGTCAGAGACTTCTGCGATAAGAGCATCCAGCTTGTTCATGACCGCTTTTGCATTGGCTTCATACTTTGCAGCATTCTTCGGGTCTGCTTCCACCAATGCCTCCTCAATTTCATGAACCATGGCTTTTGCATTCTTCGGGTCGAGCCAGATGTGTGCATCGAATTTTCCATGTGCATGATCATCATGGTCATCGGACTTTGAAGCTTCCTTCTTGTCATGATCATGGTCGTCGTGCTTTTCGACCGCAGCCTTCTTTTTCTTCTTATGATCGTGATCATGGTCGTCATGATCTTCAACCTTCGCGGCTTCCTCTTTCTCATGATCATGGTCATCGTGATCTTTGTCGGCCTTAGCTTCATTGTGGTCGTCATGATCATCGTGGTCATGCTTTTCAAATGCGCCGCCTTCGCGGAAACCGAGCTTTATCAGATTGTGGGCATCGATCAGTTCTACTGACTTCGCTTTGGACCCAACAGTCTCCAAAGGCTTTTCAAGAAACGCTTCCAACTCGTGGCCAACCCAGAACACAAGTTCGGCGTTCTGGATCATTTGGGCCTGAGATGGTTTCATCGCAAAGCTATGCGGAGTGCTCGCTCCATCGACAATCAGCTTGGGCTGACCGACACCCTCCATCACTGCTGACACAAGGGAATGAACAGGTTTAATTGAAGCCACGACATTTACGTCAGCAAATGCTGGGGCGTATGATGCGGACAATAATGTGGATGCAAGTAGAAGGTTACGGGCCAAGCGCATGACGGTCTCCAAAACACAAATGTGATGTTATTATATTACATTATTGTGTAATGGTATAACGTCTGGCATATCGTTCATCAACCCTAATTTTCTACACCTTGTATAAAGATCAATCCATTCAATGCTCGACCAGAATGAACCTCTCATAGCACTTGATAATTGCGGCGTGTATCGCGCGAAGCGCTGGTTAGTACATGATGTCTCGCTCACAATTCGAAGAGGAGAGATCGTGACTCTGATTGGGCCCAACGGTTCGGGTAAATCAACAACCGCCAAAATGGTTTTGTCTATTTTGAAACCTGATCAGGGGACAGTTAGAAGATTTTCAGGCCTTCAGGTGGCCTATGTTCCTCAAAGGCTCTCGATCGATTGGACCCTCCCCCTCACTGTGGATCGGTTCATGCGCTTAACTGGTAAGATCAATGCCAGCGAACAAGCCAAGGCCATGGCTGCCACTGGCGTGAACCATTTGGCTCACGCTGAAGTACGCACGCTGTCAGGTGGCGAGTTTCAGCGCGTCTTACTTGCACGGGCCATCGCTCGAAAACCCGATTTGCTTGTTTTAGATGAGCCGGTTCAGGGGGTCGATTTCTCTGGCGAGATCGTACTTTACGAGTTGATCAAAAAGATACGCGACGACTTGGGCTGTGGCATTTTATTGATTTCACATGACCTGCATGTGGTGATGGCAGCGACTGATAAAGTTATTTGCCTCAATGGGCATATGTGTTGTTCAGGCTCACCAAAAGTTGTCGCATCAAGTGCAGAGTACAAGGCTCTTTTTGGAGAACGCGCAGCTTCCACACTTGCAGTGTATGAACATGCACACGACCATACGCACTTGCCAGACGGTAGGGTTCAACACAGCGACGGAACGATTACTGACCACTGCCATGCTGAAGACGGACATCACGATCATGATCATGACGTCAGTGCAAAGGTTGATTCGATAATGCCAAGCAAAGGAGAACGTCATGTTTGATGACTTTTTCTCACGCGCGCTTATTGCAGGTGTTGGTGTAGCTTTGATTGCAGGGCCACTTGGGTGTTTCATAGTTTGGCGACGGCTTGCGTATTTTGGCGACACGCTTTCCCACGCAGCTTTGCTTGGGGTCGCCCTCGCATTTCTGTTTGAAATCAACATCACGCTGGCCGTGTTTGGCGTGTCTGCATGTGTTTCAATCGCGTTGCTGTTGTTGCAAAGAAACGCAACGCTGTCTTCCGATGCACTTTTGGGGTTGTTGTCTCATTCTGCTCTCGCGCTGGGGCTGGTCGTTCTGGCGTTTATGACTTGGGTGCGCATTGACCTTATGGGATTTTTGTTCGGTGACATTTTGGCCGTCTCAAAACTGGATATCGCAATCATCTGGCTGGGCGGCGCAGCAGTTCTCGCCATATTGACCTTGATTTGGCGACCTTTGTTTGCCGCAACAGTGAACCCTGAACTGGCAGAAGCGGAAGGCATGAACCCAGATCGCGTCAACATGATTTTCATGTTGTTGATGGCCGCCGTGATTGCAATTGCGATGAAAATTGTTGGCGTTCTTTTGATCACAGCGATGTTGATCATTCCTGCAGCCACAGCTCGCAAGTTCTCATCTAGCCCAGAACAGATGGCTATTTTGGCCGCTGCCATTGGCGCATTGTCAGTGGTTGGAGGCCTTTTTGGTTCGCTGGAATGGGATACACCCGCAGGCCCAAGTATCGTTGTCGGCGCTTTGATCGTGTTCCTTCTTTCGTTCCTTGCCTACGCATTGAAAGGTTTGACGCCAAATGTCGATCCAAGCTCTGCCCCAAAGATGCCAAAAAGGAAATCTGGCCATGAGTGATAACCTGCACACCCACAAGACGCTGACGAAGAACCAATCTCTGGTCATGAACACGTTGGTAAATGCGGAAGGTCCGCTGAGTGCTTATACAATTCTAGATCAATTGCGCGGCAATGGCTTTCGGGCGCCACTTCAAGTCTATCGCGCTTTGGAAAAGTTGCTGGAATCCGGGTTGGTCCACCGTCTCGAAAGCCTCAATGCATTTGTTGCTTGCCGTGACGATGAATGCACAGACCATGGACAAACGGCATTTATGATCTGCCAAACATGCAACAATGTTTCAGAGATCACAGACACAACTCTCACACAACGTTTGAAAAACATGGCCAACGACGCGCAGTTTACACTGGTAAAAGCAACTGTTGAACTAAGGGGTATTTGCGAAACCTGCAAAGCAACCTAGGTAAAATTCGTTTGTAGGTGCCGAGCAATCTTCGTTCACAGTTCGAGCGTCAGTTTACTGGTCTTAGGAAAATGGCTGGGGCGGCAGGGATCGCAGCTAGAATATGCATCAAATTTATGTCTACCTAAATAACTGAATAATATAACTTTTCCAAATCAAACTCAAACCGCTGTGCTACATGTTCGTGGTACAATTTTGTGCCACAGTTTTTTGTCCACGGAACTATATCCACGGATCACGTTGATATTGCGAATAGCCGCACCAAATTCAAGTGCCTAATTTCTAAATCTACAATCATACGTTTCTAAATTTTAGTTCAACATCCCGTTTGCAGACATTGAAATTCATAGCAGATTTCGTGACCGACGAAAGCACAGTTTTCTGCTTCTGGGGGAAAGCATGCGTAATTGGGCTGCCTCAGTACTCAGGTTTAGCTCCCGATAGGATCTTAGGATCACTATGAACAAGGGAGAAAGAACATGGAATATTTTGCTGAATTAGACGTATCATTGAGGTCGTGTGCGCTTTGCATTGTCGATAGCAAAGCACGGCGTTGTTTGAGCGCGAGATGCCGTGTGAGATTGATGAAATTGCATTGTGTCTCACAAGCTTCCCACTTGAGGTAAGTTGTATTGGCTTTGAAGCAGGAACGCTGAGCCAGCATTTATTCTTCGGCTTGACGAATGAAGGCTTCGACGTTGTTTGTATGGAAGCGCGTCAGGTGAATGCAGCTTTGTCTGCGATGCGCAATAAGACTGACAAGAATGATGCCCGCGGGATCGTTCAGATACTACGCACCGGCTGGTTTAGCCCTGTTCATATGAAAAGCCGTGAGGCTCAAGGTGTGCGGGCGTTACTGAGCACGCGAAAGGCACTGCTCAACAAGACGATTGATCTTGCCAACGAAGTGCGAGGTCTTCTGAAGGTTTTTGGTATCCGCTTGCCCCAAACTGTAAGGCACGGCAGCTTTGACGACGTTGTCCGTCCCATGATCGAAATAGACGATGTTTCGGCACATGCTATGATACGGCTACTCGATGCGCGGCTTGTGTTATATCAACACTTTCTGGAGTTAGATCGACGCGTAAAGCGAGCGGCTAGTCGTGATGAAGTCTGCTTGCGGTTTATGACGGTTCCGGGCGTTGGACCGATCGCGGCCCTGACATTCAAGGCTGCTGTCGATGATCCTGCCCGTTTCAAGAGCTCTCGAACTGTTGCTGCACATTTTGGACTGACGCCGCGACGGTATCAATCTGGTGAGCATGATAATTTAGGCCGGATATCAAAAGCTGGAGATCGCGATGTTCGTACGACGCTCTATGCGGCAGCCAACGCGCTGTTGATGCGAAACACGGCTGCCTCACAGATCAAGACATGAGGCATGCGTTTAATACGAACAAGGGGACGCTGACGCGCGATTGTCGCTGTTGCCCGCAAGTTAGCCGTTCTGCTGCACCGCATTTGGGCAGATGGAACAGAGTTCCATTCAGAAAAAGTGGAGGTCAAAAGTATCAGCTAAGCAACCAACACAAATTCTGAACGGGGTCGTCCTCACCGGACGAGGTTCGTGGATGAAACCGAATATGGCTGCTGCGCAACGTGAAGCGCTTGGGAAAGCGAGGTTCTCTACTACCAATCCGACACATGCGTGCAGCGGTGCCAAAAGCACATCAACAAGACTGCGAAGAGAAGCGTGACCCGGATGAGTACAAGACTCAAATCAAACAAGGAAAAGAGCTTGACCTGAACACCCAATTAGAGAAGCGGTCATTCGATTGTTGAGTAAAAGGAGGACTGAGAATGGCAAGAAAGCATCACAAATCCGAAGAGATTGTATTGAAGCTACGTCAGGTTGATGTGTTGGCTGGGCAGGGAATGGCGCGTCCAGATGTGATCCGGCAAGTTAGTATCAGCGAGCAAACGTATTACCGTTGGCGAAAGCATTACGGCGGCATGGGAACTGGTCAGCTCAAAGAATTGAAGAAACCCCAGAAAGAGAACGATCAGCTTGGCAGAGCTGTTGCTGATCTACCATTGGATAAGCAGATATTGGCTGAGGTCGCATGGGGAAACTTCTAAGTCTCGCACGTCGTCGTAAGTGCATTGATCGGGTTCGTGAGGGGCTGGGCGTTCCTGAAGGCCGAGCTTGTCGCGGACTTGGTCAACACCGCTCCACGCTGCGTCATGTACGAAGGGGCAGCGGGGATGATGAACGCCATGTTGCCGATATGATCGAACTGGCTCGCCAGTATGGTCGTTACGGTTAGCGGCGCATTGCTGCTTTGTTGCGTGATGCCGGTTGGCAGATCAATGACAGGCGCCTCTCTCGGCGGCGCTTCGCTTGCCTGTCGGGAAGAGGTGGAACGCCTTTTGCGTCGTGAGGGGCTGAAAGTGACCTATAAGCAACCAAAACGGAGCCGTCTTTGGTTCAATGATGGTTCGTGCATTCGGCTGAGTGCCGAGCATCGCGATCATGTTTGGCCATACGATTTTGTTCATCACCGCCTTGTCGATGGAAGATATTCCAAACGTTAAACATTCTGGATGAGTTCAGTCGTGAATGTTTGGCAATTCGGATCAACCGCAAACTCAATGGGACGGATGTGATTGATGCCGCTGACCGACCTGTTCGTATTGCGTGACGTTCCAGCTTATATTCGATCTGATAATGGGCCAGAGTTTATTGCGGATGCCGTGCGGGATTGGATCTCTACCGTTGGAGCACAAACGGCTTACATCACGTCTGGATCACCATGGGAAGATGGTTACATCGAGAGCTTCAACGCCCGCCTGCGAGACGAGTTGAGGAACGGGGAGATATTCTATTCTTAGAAGGAAGCGCAGATAGTAGTCGAAGAATAGCGACGCTACTATGACACCAAACGTCCACACAGCGCCTTTGGCTACAAGCCTCCAGCGCCTGAATCAATCATCCATTTGCACGAAAGGCCAATCATGAACTAACATTCAAACTGGCCACATAGGTGGGGCTGATCACTCATAGCTGCCAATGGTGTTGGGAACCAATTTTGCAATTGATCTCACCAAAGCAGCTATTCATTTGTTAGCTGTAATAGAAAACGATATTGATAACGCTTCCGAATAACGTCTTGGACTATGGCCTTGATGTGTTTCCAAGCTGGACCCAATTTGGTGATCCACTTTAGTGGGCAGAGTCAGACAATTGCATCCATGGATTTTAACAAATCAGCTACCGCAGCGCCGTCTAAACTTGGGTTTGCGGCAGCCACACCTGCGGCCTCTCCTGAGGCGAAGGCGGTGCCCATGACTCGAATTGACCCAAAAGCGGTATCGTCTGCACCGATGATACGACCGCCGAAATAAAGGTTGTCTAATTCTGCGGCTTTCAGCGCATCCAGCGGGATGTGTGCATACCCCTTTCCACCGACACTGTGATAAACGGGGTTTCCTGTCTCTGCATGTATTTCAGCAGGCCATGCAGCGCGAGCAACTCCGTCTTCACGCAATCTGCCGGTCAGCAGATCGTCGCTTGTTAAGTGATAACGCGCCTTGGGATGACGGCTTTCCCTGATGCCTATTTGAGGACCTGTTTGTGCCAGATATGCATCTTGAAAACCATCAACTGATTTCGAAAGTACTGATACATAGTCGTGCGCTGCTGAACGCATTGTCCGTTCTGCATGCGAATAGGTTTCTGAAGTCAGATCCTTCATGGGTAAATCTATGATCATCCACCATAAGTCACCACTGCCCGGTATTTGCGTATAAATACCGCCGTCTTTGCGCGTTACAGGGTGCAGGCCAGAGATGTTGTAAGCTGCCAGCGCATCAATGATCGCTTGACGATCTATCTTCAAATTCGGGGCGAGACCACCAATACGTATTGGGGCTGATGCTGCATTTAGAAAACCAGCTTCATTTCCTGTTTGCAATGATACTCCCGCTACAAGTGAAAGATTGGCATCGCCCGTTGCATCGACAAAAGCTTCCCCAACAATTCTGTCGCGCCCGTCCATGCCCGCCACAACAACGGATTCTAACTCACGCCCAGTTCGGGTAACGGCTGCCACCCGACTATGAAGAAAAACATCAACGCCGTGGTTAGCAAGAACGCGATCAAGCGCCAGCTTTACACCTTCAGGCTCCAAAAGGATTATCCAATTGCCTGTTGTGGGAGACCTAAACGGTTTGCCATCCATTCCAACGCGTCGCATTTCAACTAAGACCAGTTCACCTGCTCCGGCCACAGCTCGCACTGGTTGCTCGCCTTGTTGATAAAATCCGCAATAAGCCAGAACTTGTGAATGTGTAGCTGCACCGCCGAGAAATCCATATTTCTCAATCAGGCAAACCTTCGCACCACTACGTGCCGCACCAAGGGCAGCCCCGACGCCCGCTGCTCCGCCACCAGCAACTATAACATCGTAGCGGCTCTCAACCTTTCGGCTCATGTTCGCCAATCCAAGAACTTGTTTTCAAACATTCCGATGACGGCGCTGACACTGACGCCAAGAATGGACAGAATAGTTACTCCAACAAATAAGCGTTCCAGATCATACAGTGAACCAGCTTCAAGAATGTAAGCGCCGATGCCGTATTCAGCCCCCAGCATTTCTGCGGCCACAAGCAATATGATTGCGATGGCGAGGCTGATACGCAAACCAGAAAGAATGCCCGGCATTGCACCTGGCAAAACAATTTTCGTTACAATGGAAAACCATGAAAGTGAGAAACTCTGCCCCATGCGAATGAGAGAACGGTCTACATTGTCCACTGCACCATAGGTTGCGACCACAGTTGGTGTGAACGTTCCAAATGCAATGAGGGCGTATTTCGACGGCTCGTCAATTCCGAACCAAATCACGAAAAGTGGCAGTAGCGCTATTTTTGGGATTGGAAAAATGGCGGCTACCAATGGCACCAAGCCCGCGCGAACCAACGAAAACAAACCGATCAA
>CALHHQ010000057.1 GCA_938030645.1 uncultured Rhizobiaceae group bacterium | reverse complement strand
CGAACATGAAACCAACGGACCCTGTTTCACCCATCTGGCCACCGTTTTTGGTGAAGGCTGCGCGAATGTTGCTGGCGGAACGGTTTTTGTTGTCGGTCAACGCTTCCACGATCACCGCCACACCGCCGGGGCCGTAGCCTTCATAACGGATTTCGAAATAATCTTCACTGTCGCCTGCCTGACCTTTGTTGACAGCGCGCTGGATGTTGTCTTTCGGCATGGAAAGACCGCGGGCATTGGCCATGGCCAAGCGCAGGCGTGGGTTGCCGTCTGGGTCCGGGCCGCCAAGCTTTGAAGCCACGGAGATCTCTTTTGACAATTTCGCAAATTGTTTGGATCGCAACTTGTCCTGCCGACCTTTGCGATGCTGAATGTTTGCGAATTTGGAATGGCCTGCCATGGGAATTGCCCGTATATGTCAATCGATTGGCGGCTTTATAGAAACTTGCCTTCCTTGCGGCAAGGGCGAGTTTCCAGACAGCGATGTTCCGATTTTAATTGGCGCTTTCCAAAGGCAGTTTGCACGGTTAGTTAAGGGGTATGAAACGTCTCTATATCCTTCGTCATGCAAAGTCCTCGTGGGCACAGCCCGGTTTGGGGGATGTTGAGCGCACATTGAATGACAGAGGTAATGAGCAGTGCCGCACGCTCTCAAAGTGGTGGGCTGGCAACGGCACTCAAATTGATGGAGCGGTTGTATCGTCGGCTCAGCGCACACGTGAAACCTACTATGGTCTCGAAGAGGCTTTGAATTTTCGAGATGTTCAGTTTTTTGATGAACTCTATCTTGGCTCAATGGAAGATTATTTGGGTGCGATTTGGGCACAAACCGGTGATAGCCTCTTGTTGATTGGTCACAACCCGACTTGTGATGAATTGGCGCGCTATTTAACGGCACCCTCCAGCCCTGCGGCAGAAAAATTGATGGCCCATCATTTTGGCACGGCTTCTCTTGCGGTGTTTGAATGTGACATTGATAATTGGACAGAACTCGGGCGCTCTAAGGCTAGGCTGACCAATTTTGTGCGGCCCAAAGAAATTGAAAAAAGTAACGTTACGTAAGATAATTTGCGAATTCGGGACAAGGTTCCTATATACAGCAGGTTGCGTTTCCGCTGGGGGCTAGTTTGCCAAAAATTACATCTGTCACCGATGATGCACTGATCGCATTTGACAATCTGTCCGATGCAGCTTCGGGCATATTTGAACCCACATTGCGGTTTGGGGTGACGGGGCTTTCGCGTGCAGGCAAAACAGTGTTCATCACGTCGCTGGTTCACAACCTGATGCATGGAGGGCGACTGCCGCTGTTCTCAGCATATTCCGAGGGGCGTTTGGAACATGCAAAATTGCAACCACAGCCGGATGATACGATCCCACGTTTTCGTTATGAGGATCATCTGAAAAGCCTGTTAGATGATGGCGTTTGGCCGCAATCCACAAGTGCTATTTCTGAATTGCGTTTGAAGTTGAATTTTGAATCAGCGAGCACGTTGAACCGCACGTTCGGGCGTGGATCATTGACCCTCGATATCGTTGATTACCCCGGCGAATGGCTGCTGGATTTGCCACTGTTGGCGAAAGATTATGCGCAGTGGTCGCGTGAGGCGTTTGCTCTTTCCAATCTGCCAAACCGCAAAGACCTCGCTAAGGCTTGGCATAAGATGGACGGTACGATTGATCCGACCAATGAAGCCGATGAAATGGTGGCACGGGATTTGGCACAAGCGTTTACTGATTATTTGCGTCAGTGTCGGGACGATAAATCTGCATTGTCCACGTTGCCTCCAGGGCGCTTTTTAATGCCGGGAGATATGGAAGGTTCACCCGCGCTGACATTTGCACCGATGATTTTGGATGAAGGTGTTAAAGCGAATTCGGCCAGTCTGTATGCTATGATGGAACATCGCTATGAGGCTTATAAAAAACTGGTAGTTAAGCCCTTTTTCCGTGACCATTTTGCCCGTATCGATCGCCAAATCGTATTGGTGGATGCGTTACAAGCGCTGAATGCGGGTGGTGGTGCCGTGGCAGACCTTGAAACCGCATTGAGCGAAATTCTCTCCTGTTTCAACCACGGCAAACGATCTTGGTTCACATCTTTGTTCAGCACGCGCACGGATCGTATTTTGTTCGCGGCGACAAAAGCGGATCATCTGCATCACGAAAATCATGATCGGTTGGAAGCCATTTTGGAACGGTTGGTGGACAAGGCTTTGCAACGGGCTCAGTTCTCTGGTGCTAAAACTGATGTCGTGGCTATGGCTGCAGTTCGTGCCACAAAGGAAGCGGAAGTGAACGACGGTGGTGAGAAACTGCCTGTGATCGTTGGTACGCCGTTGAGTGGAGAGACGCTCGGCAAAGAACTATTCGATGGTGAAAAAAGCACGGCGCTTTTTCCCGGTGATTTGCCAGAAGATCCAGCGCTCGCCTTGGGCGACGATACGAAATCTGGCGATCTCAACTTCTTGCGCTTCAAGCCTCCTGAACTTCAAAAAACAGCTGAAGGTATGACGCTGTCACTTCCTCATATCCGACTTGACCGTGCGCTGGAGTTTTTGTTGGGAGATTATCTGGTATGAG
>CALHHQ010000056.1 GCA_938030645.1 uncultured Rhizobiaceae group bacterium | reverse complement strand
GCTGTTGGCACGCAATATCAGATCAATCAAAGCTTGGTCGACAATGTGCCATTCGTTGTCACCTCAAAAGTTCGGTTCAAACACCTGCCAGCTGTTGGACCCGATATTATGGGCCAGCAAATTTATGAATATGAGCACACTTTCGCACCGCGTGCCGACCTGAAAACAGACTGCACAAACTGCTGATCAGTTTTCAACATCCAATCCAAAAGATCGCCCTTACAGAAATGTCAGGGCGATTTTTTTTGCTCACCACCAGCAATTTCTTCCAAACCACTTTGGGTCTTCTGATTTGTTTGAGGCGATTGTGGACCAACCGCAGCTGTCAATTTTGAATTGCCTTCCACAAGATCAATCACCGTTTGGAAGTCTTGGCGGGTTACAGGTGCGAAGCCACCTCCCCAGTTTGGTGCAATCGCGTCATAGGCATTGATGTTGGAAACCTGCAACTGATCCAAAAACTCCCAAAGCAGTGCACGGGCTTCTGAATCCAATCCGTTTCGAACCGTATGGGGGCCGTTTGGAATTTCGGGAGATCGCCAAATGATGCGGCTGTTTCCTGCGGTTTTTCCCAACAAAGAAAAAGTCGACTGACTTTGCAATACACTGTCGCTGTTGGTGGATCTCTTCACAGGTTCCCACCCAAACAGTGCCTGTGCCTCCTTCTTTCGATAGGTTGCGATCGCAGCTTCAACCGTTTGCAAATCACGCACTTCCCACGCGCCGCTTTCAAGATCCAAACCTTGCAGGCCGAATAAATACTTTGGCAAAATGTAGCCAGAGAAAGATTCAGCGCCTGGAATTGCAATCGTTTTTCCACGCATCCCAAACAACGAATTTGCTTCAGACTTGCGTGCAATCAATACAGATCTAAAGGACTTAGAACCGTCTTGAGCGATGGGAACAGCAAGTGGCTCTACACATTTGCAGAGCACCCAAGCGGCAGAAAACGCGGTGGCTGAATAAACTGCATATTCAACGCGGTTTTCCATTTGTGCATCGATCAGGGCCTTATGATCACTGGCGGTGAATATTTCCACAGGCATCGAAAGTGTTTTCGACAAGGCTTCTGCAAACGGTTTGGCTCGTCGCGCCTCAAGTACTGGTCGACCACCATCAACAATGCCTACTCTGAAGGTGCCGAGTTTGTCGCGCCAATCCGCTTGAGATGGCGAAATATTCCAGCTGCACAATGCTGCTGCCATTGCGCTGATGAACATTCTTCTGTTTTTCAGTTTCACCGACTGCGTTCCGCATCAAACGTTGCTGTGGCGTTCTATAAAATCTGACTCGGCGTCACTCTACAATCCCACCAAGCTTTGAAAGCCCTGATTGACAAAGATTGAAACGAGGGACGTTGCTGCAAAGAATGCGACAGCTTTGCCGATTGAGACGTTCAATGTGGTTTTGAGTATGCGCACACCAGCAATTGAAACGATTGCCCACGATGTGAGAACCAACAAAATGAATGCACCTGGCGGCCCATTCGACCCTTGAACAGGTGCTGCAAGCGTAGACACCCAGATTAGCGGCAGAAACCCCAAGCTGAGAATGGCTGCCGACCAATTGTTGACAATGATTGCATCTGGGAAACCGTTTTGCTCATCGCTCGTTCGACAAAGTAGATAGAGTGCCAGAAATGAAGCCCCATAGCCCAACACGGCAATGCCCAAGCGGAGCAAAACATAGGCAGTCTTGGAATACTCTTCTTCTTTGGCTGCTGCAGCGCTTGCATTGTAAATCATAGAAAGCCCTGATGCATCGATCAGCAGCATCAGTACAACACCCCAAAATGAAAGCCAAAAGCCCGCAGCTGAATGATCGATTTTGCTCATGCCGTTTTCGCGACCCAGCATGATGTCCAATGATCCACTGAGATTGTCGATCAGCCCCGGATTATTGTTGGAGGTCCCGCTCATGCAGAATTGCCTGCGAAAAATCCGTCAAGAAATTCTGAATAAATATCTGTCAGAGTATCCAGATCACTCAATGGAACGCGCTCGTCAATTTGGTGCATGGTTTGGCCAACAAGACCGAACTCGACGACTGGACATACATCTTTGATGAAACGCGCATCCGAAGTTCCGCCACCTGTGGAGAGTTCGGGCTTGCGCTGCGTCACGGCTTCGACAGCGGCTGACAAGGATGCGATCAAGCGTTCATCTTTTGTGAGAAATACATGGCTGGGGCGCTGTGTGTATTCAACTTTCCATTCGATTGGCGGTCGAGCACCCGATGCCGGATCGGGCCGCAGGGTTTTATCGGCGGCACCATTTTTTAAGCGCGTTTCAATTTCGCCTTTCACAGTGTCCGCCGTCCAAGTGTCGTTGAAACGCACATTGAACAGGGCCGTTGCCGAAGCCGGAATAACATTCGACGCGGGATTGCCAATATCGATTGAAGTCACTTCTAGATTGGTGGGTTGGAAATTCTCTGTGCCCGCGTCAAACGGTTCACCCAAAAGAGAAGATACAAGCGTCGTAATGCCTCGGGCAGGATTGTCCGCCAAATGCGGATATGCTGCATGGCCTTGCACACCTGTGACAGTGATGGTTCCAGAAACGGAACCTCGACGTCCAATTTTGATTGCATCACCCAAAGCGTCCGGGTTTGTTGGTTCGCCAACAACACAAGCATCAATAATTTCACCCTGCTCCAACAGCCAATCTAAGATGGCAGATGTGCCGTTAACTGCGGGGCCTTCCTCATCTCCAGTAATCAAAAAGGAGATTGAACCGGGCACAGATTTTCCAGCTAGGATATGCGCTTCAACAGCCGCCAAAAAACAGGCAATACCGCCCTTCATATCCACCGCACCACGGCCAAACATTATGCCGTTAGACACATCACCACTGAAGGGCCCAGCACTCCAGCTTTCTTCATCGCCGGTTGGCACAACGTCGGTATGTCCTGCAAAACACAGGTTCGGACTTTGATCGCCCAATCGTGCATATAGATTTTCAACATCTGGCGTGTTCGGAGATGAAAACACCTTTCGCGTCACCGCAAACCCCAACGGTTTCAACCGTGCCTCTAGATAGTCAAGCGCACCACCTTCAATAGGAGTAACGGACGGACAACGAATGAGATCGCGAAGTATCTCTGCGGCGGGTGCTAAATCTGACATAGGTTGACGTTTAGGCTTGCGGTCAACACCCGTCAATTGGGCTCATTCGTCATAACTGGGAAAAGAGCTCACACCCGGCAATAACATGATAGTGGGTTGCTTTGGCAAATTGCGCAGTGAGAGAACCAACCTGTTTGTCGCAATGGTTTTAACTGGATAGTCAGACACCATCTGCCGCAAGAACCCCGGCAATGCACCCGCACTGCGCACATGCATGGGAAGAATGACGGACGAACGCACGCGTTTCAAAAGCTCTTTTAGGCTCACATGGTTCAATGTCAGTCCATTATCAACTGGCACCATGACCACATCCAGCCGCCCAATTTTGGCATAGTGATCCTCGCTCAGCTTGTGGTGCAGATGCCCCAAATGGCCAATGCACAAACCACCAGTTTCAAAAATAAAAATTGAATTCCCATCGGGTACGGCGCCGAACCGCAGCATATCTGTTGTCACATTGCGCACCAGCACATCACCAACCATTTCACTATAGCGCGCAATATCCCCATTGCTTCCCCAGCCAGGGAAGACATGTTTGATTTTGGGATCAGGATTATTCGTGTAGTGAGATGAGTGCGCGCGGTTCATCGTGACCGCAGTGGGAATAATATTGTCGGTCAACCAACCGCTGAAATCAGTTGCCACGGTGATGCCCTTCGGGCTTTCCACTAAATATGTGGAGTGACCCTGAAAGGAAATGGTGACATCGTATTTGTTGGTTTGAGCGGGTTGCACAAAGCTGGCGAAATGAATTGGTAGTTCAGGAGAGTGCAGGTTTTTAGCAACAGCTAAACAGGTGCTTGGAACATCTTGTGCAGCTGCACTCAGAGTAAACAGGCTCAACGACGCAAGCGCGCAGCCAGCCGCCACAATTTTTCCAAACATCACCGACCTCCAAACGCAAAAAGGCCCCCTTTTGGGAGCCTAGCGCTAGATTTATTCAAAATCCAGTTGGTCGATCATCAACTATTCGAAAACGGATGGATCAGCAGATGCACCTGTCAGTGGGTCGGGGCCATACTTATTGGCACCAACTGTTCCTTTTAGAAATCCAAGTTCGATGAAGTACCAAAGGAAGATTAATAGTCCTACCAATTGGCTGATCATACCGAGTGTAGATTGAACTCCAAAATACTCTCCCGCACCGCCAACAAGTGCAAATAAGACGAAATATCCCAACAACCACCAACCAGATTTATTGCGATCGTGCAGCCGCCGTGCTGCCAGTGAAAAGGTTGCTACATAAAAAGCAAGCACAAGTGGAAGAATGAGCAGTCCGAAGATACCCATGACAGCAAAAGTTCCACCTGGAAGACCAGCAGCACCTTGCGCTGATGAGAAACCCAAAAACCCTAAAATGAAGATCAGATAGATCACCAATACGATTCCGTAGAGCGCTAAATTGCGAAGCCAAAAAGGCTTTCTGTTCAAGCGTCCTTTGAATGAAAAATAGTTTTTGAGCATAGTGCTTCCCTTTCCCAGAGCCGGAATCGTACGGGCAAAAAATTCTCATTTCAATCTTGAAGCCAAAGAGAATTTCTAACGAAACACCTCAGGATCGCTGATTGGACCAACGAAAGGATCAGGCCCAAACAAATTGGTCCCCTCCGTTCCGCGCAAACAGCCCACATCAATGAGCGACATAACAGAAATGATTCCGCCAATTCCGTATATGGTATAAATCGTATCTTGACTGAGCGTTGGAAGGTTGAGAAATGGCAGATAGGAAACTTCCACAACTTCAAAAATCAAATTGCCGAACGTGTAGAAAATCAGCCAACCAACACCTTTGTTGCGATCATGCAATCGTCTCAGAGTGATTGGCAACATCACCGCAGAAATGCCGAAGCTCATGGAAAAATATGCAAGCGCTTCACCCACGGTGAATTCCGAGGTTTCAGCGGAAAAAATTGAAAGGCCAAATAAAAGTTCAATCGCTGCGTAGCCAAGAATTGCAGCCAGCACGACCGCAATAAAAACCGTCCAATATTCACGGCGTGTTGCGCGGCCTTCTAATGTGTAAAGACTGCGCAACATCGCGACTTAGTCGCGCAACAATTCGTTGATCCCCGTTTTGCTGCGGGTTCTTTCGTCGACCGTTTTCACAATCACGGCGCAGTAAAGGTTCGGCCCCGGCTCACCATTGCCCATGGGCTTGCTTGGCATGGAGCCTGCAACAACAACGGAATATGGTGGCACTTCGCCGTAGCTCACTTCGCCCGTGGCACGGTTTACGATTTTCGTCGATTGACCAATGTAAACGCCCATCCCGAGAACAGACCCTTCACGGATGATGCAGCCTTCAACAACTTCGGAACGTGCGCCAATGAAACAATTGTCTTCGATGATTGTCGGGCCAGCTTGAAGTGGTTCCAAAACACCGCCGATACCCACACCGCCTGACAAGTGCACGTTCTTGCCAATCTGCGCGCATGAGCCGACAGTTGCCCAGCCATCCACCATCGAACCTTCATCCACGTACGCACCGAGGTTCACAAAGGACGGCATTAAGACAACATTTTTTGCGATGTAAGCAGCATGACGGCAAATTGCGCCGGGCACAGCACGGAAACCAGCAGCGCGAAATTCTTCCGCTCCCCAACCTTCGAACTTTGATGGCACTTTGTCCCACCATGTTGAATTGCCAGAACCATTTTGAATGACTTCCATATCGTTCAAGCGGAAAGACAAAAGCACTGCCTGTTTCAGCCACTGGTTCACAACCCAAGTGCCATCTGCACTGCGTTGCGCCACACGAGCCTTGCCACTATCAAGCAAGTTCAATGCTTCTTCTACGGCTTCACGTGTTTCACCTTGGGTGGTCAGACCCACATTGTCACGGTCTTCAAATGCAGCTTCAATTGTAGCTTGGAGGTCTGCAGTGCTCATAATTGTCATCCTGAATGGTCAGCTTTTGGGTCTTTATAACGGTGAGACTTGGCGGAGCAAGGCCGAATGCATTTCCAAACGTTGGAAATAAATGACAAGACCCACAGCTTTAGGGTAAAGGCGTGAAACATTTCATTTGGGAATCAATTCATGTCTGCACACAAATTGCCGCAACCTCGCAATCCATTGAAACGTTCTCACAAAGATCGTGAAGAAGCGAAAGTTGTTCCCGACACTCCACAAACCCGTTCACCTGCTTACAAATTGGCATTTGATGATCCAGATTTCCTATGTCGTCCAGAAACGCGACCTGTGCGTTTACAATTGGAACTGCTGAAACCTGAAATGATGTTGGAAGAAGCAGGTATTGTGTCCACCACCGTCTTATTTGGTGGCGCACGAATTGCGGAACCTGGCAAAGACCCGTGGGCCGCCAAAAATGACGTTCAACGCGAGAGCCTCAAGAAAAGCAGCAAATATTATACGGAAGCGCGGAAGTTTGCGCAGTTGTCATCTGAGGCTTCGAAAAAAACCGGCTTCACCGAATATGTGGTTGTCACAGGCGGCGGCCCCGGTGTGATGGAAGCAGGCAGCCGTGGTTCACTGGATGTGGGCGCGCCCAATATCGGTCTCAATATTGTGTTGCCGCATGAACAAGCACCCAATGAATATGTGACACCTGAATACTCGTTCAACTTCCACTATTTCGCGATCCGCAAAATGCACTTTTTGATGCGTGCCAGCTCTGTCGCCGTGTTCCCGGGTGGCTTCGGTACGTTGGATGAGTTTTTTGAAACACTCACACTCATTCAAACAGGTCGTATGGAACGCATTCCTGTTCTTCTGTTCGGCAAAGATTTTTGGGGGCGTGTGATCAACCTAGAAGCCTTAGCCGAGGAAGGCACAATTTCGCCAGACGATATAAACCTGTTCACGATAGTTGATACGGCCGAAGAAGGCTGGAAACTTGTCAGCGATTTCTATGAGTTGTCCGACGCTTAAGCGAACCAACGTCAATCTGCTTGGAAGTTTCTATGTCTGAACCAACAGCTGAAGAACTGGAACATGCCCGCCTGAAAGGACTTGGCCGCAAATTCTTTGCGCCTGAGTGGATTTTCATTCGCGGCGTTCCATCGATGAAATTTCTGCCCGAAGAAGGGCCGATGGAGATTGCGTTTGCCGGACGTTCCAACGTGGGCAAGTCATCGCTGATCAATGCGCTGACCGCTAAGAAAGGTTTGGCGCGGACCTCAAACACGCCAGGCCGAACACAAGAGCTCAACTTCTTTGTTCAAGACGGTGATTTTGAAGAAGGCATCCCACCTTTGGCTTTGGTGGATATGCCAGGCTATGGTTTTGCCAAGGCTCCGAAAGCTGCGGTAGATGCATGGACGAAACTTGTATTCTCTTATCTCCAAGGTCGCTCGACGCTTCAACGGGTTTTTGTTTTAATCGACAGCCGCCACGGCATTAAGAAAAATGACGAAGAAGTTTTCGACCTGCTCGATAAAGCGGCCGTCTCTTATCAATTGGTTTTGACCAAAGCGGACAAGATCAAGCCGCCAGCACTTGCCAAGCTTGAAATTGAGACATTGCAAAAGATTGCAAAACGGCCAGCTGCTTTCCCAAGGATCGTCTCCACGTCGAGCGAAAAGGGCCACGGGGTGGATGATCTAAAAGCGGCCATCATGTATGCTTGTCATTTGGGTTAGTCATCGTTCACACGACCCCGTAGTTTCTTCACTGACCCGCGTTTGGTTTTGGAATCCATTCGTTTCTTTTTCGCACTGAAACTTGGTTTGGTTGGACGGCGTTTTGGTGGTGGCGGTTTCGCCGCTTC
>CALHHQ010000055.1 GCA_938030645.1 uncultured Rhizobiaceae group bacterium | reverse complement strand
TCATGAGTTGGATGCTTGCCGCAATATTGTACAAGCATCCAAATTGCGACACCAGAGACAATGTCTCCAAAGGGCTCGAAGCTGCCATTGCCCCTTTACTTCGCCAGCGCCCGCGCCATCATGTCGGGATCAATGTTGCCGCCTGATAGTGTAGCCACGACAGTTTTGCCCTTCACGTCCAGTTTTCCAGCCAACAAAGCCGCCAGTGTGATAGCGCCGCCGGGTTCTACCACCAATTTTAATTCGTGAAACGCGAAGGCGACTGCTTTTAAAGCTTCGTTGTCGGAGGCGGAAAGCCCCCCGCCCAAATTGCCTTTGCATATGGCAAAGGATGTTTCGCCCGGTTTTGGTGTGACGATAGCATCGCAAATGCTTGGGGTGGTTGAATTTCCCCCTGTTATTTCGCCAGTTTGGTGGGATCGGCGCTGATCGTCGTATCCATCTGGTTCAACCGTGTGGATAACACAATTGGGGAAATGTTCCTGCATGGACAAAAGCGTTCCAGCCAGCAAACCGCCACCGCCTGTGCACACCAACACATGGTCGGGCGACAGGCCTATGGACTTCATATCTTGGGCAATTTCCAGCCCTGCTGTGCCTTGCCCCGCAATCACGTGGAAATTTTCATAAGGGTGCACAATAGGCGCGCCGAGTTCTGCGCCTAAATCAACCGTCAATTGTTCACGGTCTTCCGTTGCACGGTCATATTCAATGATCTTTGCGCCAGATCGCATGGTTCGCTCTTTTTTCGACTGGGGCGCATCGGAGGGCATCAATATTGTTGCATGTATGCCCTTCAACCGCGCAGCCTCAGCAACACCTTGGGCATGGTTGCCTGAAGAACAGGCCACAATGCCCGTGACCTTGGCGCTGTCTGGCAGATTGCTGATCGCATTATATGCGCCGCGAAACTTAAAACTGCCCGTGCGCTGCAAACATTCCGGCTTGAAAAAGATCTGCGCATCCAAACGATCATTCAAGACTTGAGACGTCAGCAATGGCGTTCGTACCGCCTGCCCCTTTAAAAGATCAGCTGCGGCAAGAATATCGGAATATGTGGGTAAGCTCATTGACAGACACTCCAGACTCACGTTGATCAAAACCTAGTGCAGGATGCAATTGGGGGAAAGGACGATTTGTCGGGCTTTGGAGTTGGCAATCCAGAACAATTCACGGCACAGTGGTTTCAATGAAATTAAGGGAGTTGTTCCATGGATTTGGGAATCAGTGGCCGCAAGGCAATCGTATGTGCATCGAGTGAAGGTTTGGGCAAAGGCTGCGCTGTGGCATTGGCACAAGCTGGCTGTGAAGTGATCGTCAATGCGCGAACAGAAGCCACCGTTGAAGCCACCGTTCATGAAATTCAATCTATGACAAACTCAAAAGTGACGGGAGTTGCTGCGGATGTGGGGACGCCTGAAGGTCAAAAGGCTATTCTCGCGGCCTGCCCTTCCCCTGATATTCTGGTCAACAACAATGGCGGTCCGCCGCGCAAAGACTATGGCGATCTTGATCGCGCGGCCATGATCGAAGGTGTTGTGCAAAACATGATCACGCCAATCGAGCTTATTCAGGCCGTGGCAGATGGTATGGCAGAGCGGAAATTTGGTCGCATCGTCAACATCACATCACTTTCTGTTCTGATGCCGATTGAAGGCCTTGATCTTTCGTCTGGCGCGCGCGCTGGTTTGACTGCATTTCTTGCCGGTGTTCGCCCGCTCTATGCCGCCAGCAACGTGACGATGAACAACCTTCTGCCAGGCAAAATGGATACGAAACGCCTGCAAGGCGGAATTGCAGCTGGTGCCAAAGCTGCTGGCGTGAGCGTTGAAGAGGCTGCAAAAGCACAAAGTGATGCTATTCCAGCCAAACGGTTTGGCACGCCAGAAGAGTTCGGCAACACATGCGCGTTTTTATGCTCTCAGTATGCGGGCTACATCACAGGGCAGAACATTTTGATGGACGGTGGCCTCTATCCGCATTCCTTCTAGGACGGACCGTATTCTAAAATCTTCGTGAGTTTTGCGAAGCTTAACTCAATCGCAAAGTGTTGTTGATAATTCTTGGTCCAGATGACGCCCGAAAAGGCGCTCAAACCGGACTGAGGGACTGTCTTGAACCTGAAACTTCAATTTCAACGCCTTGAGCGCTTGCCAAAGACCTTGTCTTTGATCGCGGGTGCATTGGGTCTTGTTGTTGCGGTTTCGGCGACGATCGACTTATCCACCACCTCTGCCCACGCGCAATCATCCACCTGCAAACGCCTTGAGCGGCAATTAAACTCTTCTGGCAGTGGCAGGGTTTCTAAACGATATGCGAAAGCTATTCGCTCGCAAAACCAGCAGATCAAGAAAGTTCGGCGTTCGATGAACAGCTACGGCTGTGCGCCAAAGAAACGGCTCTTTAAGCGCGAGGCTCATGCATCTTGCGGGAATTTGCGCAGCACTTTGCGCCGTATGAAAAGCAACTTGTCATCTTTGAAACGCAAAGGTGGTTCGAAATCCCTGAGCCGCAGCGAAAGACGCCGCATACAACGCTCCATGAAGCGCAACAGCTGCGGGCAATATGCCAGTCTTGGTCGCGATAAAAAACGTCGCTCGATCATCGAGCAGATATTTGGAAAGTCGCGCAAGCAAAAACAACGTGAGCAAGCAAACAAAGACTGGAAAGAGTTGAAGCGGGATCGCAAAAAGAAATCCAGAAAGCGTTCTGCAGAGGACAGCCTTCGAAATTACAACACCGTTCGCACCGTTTGTGTGCGCACATGCGATGGGTATCATTTTCCAGTCAGTTTCTCGACCCGAAAATCCAGCATTGAGCGGGATTCAGCGGCCTGTGCAAACCTTTGCCCCGGCACGGAGACCGAACTTTATATCCACAAAACCAGCGGGGAAACGTCGGAGAATATGACGTCCGTGCTTACCGGCCAGCCTTACACCGCATTGCCCAACGCTTATGCCTATCAAAAAAGCTATAACGCCCAGTGCAGTTGCAACTACCGCCTTTTGAAACGTGAAAAGGCAAGTGTGGAAGTGACGCCTGAGGAACAAATCAAGCTGGATGCACAAGCGCAAAGACGCATGATTTCCCGCATTGCCCTACCTGCGTGGCGTTCTGATAGAGGGCAAGACCCCGAAACTGTCATCAACCGCAAAGGCTTGCTGACCATGGACACTGTGAAGAACTTAAAGCAAAGCGCGGGAGATACGAAACTGGCATCGCGCAGTTCTAAAATCAGGGTAATCGGCGAAGAGTTTCTTCCGACCCAATAAGCGGAAGCAAATCTGCCAATTCAGGACCATGGCCCTGCCCTGTTAACGCCAGACGCAATGGCATGAACAAACCACGCCCCTTGCGACCGGTTTTCTCTTTCAATGCTGTTGTCCACGTGGACCAGATATCCGCATCCCAAGGGGCTGCTGGCAAAAGTTCTTTCGCTTCCTTCAAAAATTCTACATCTTCCGGTTCGATTTCAGCAGCGTCGAACTTGCCTGCCACAATATCTGCCCATTGTTTCACATCTGCAAACCGAGACAGGTTTGGACGCGCCGTTTCCCAAAAGGCTTCACCAAGATCACAACCCATCTCTTGCAAGCGAGGTTGCGCATCGGCAAACGACATTTCGTGCAGGAGTTTTTCGTTCAATGCCACCAGATCAGCGGGATCAAACTTTGAATTTGATTTTGATACTTTGGTAAAATCGAGTGTCTCGCCCAACAACTCCATCGTCGCACAAGCTTCGATGGCTTGGCCCGTGCCCGTCAATGTCGCCATAGACGCAATCGACATGGGCTCCAGCCCGTCTTCGCGCAGGCTCATGACAGACAACGCGCCAGTGCGCTTGGACAAGCCTTCGCCTGAAGCATTCTGCAACAGGTTGTGATGACCAAACTCAGGGACAACATCACCAATCGCCTTGAAAATAGCGATTTGAGCACCTGTATTGGCAATATGGTCACCGCCACGGATCACATGGGTCACGCCCATATCGAGGTCATCGACCACAGATGGCAGTGTATAGAGATAAGTGCCATCACCGCGGATGAGCACTGGGTCCGACATGGAGGCCAAATCAACAGTTTGTTCGCCGCGCAATACGTCGTCGAACTTCACTTCAGTGCGACGGGTTTCAAAGGGAGTTTCTGCAAAATTGGGCAGCAGGAAGCGCCAATGTGCTGTGCGACCTTCCGCTTCAAAAGCATCACGTTCGTCTTGGGTCAATTTCAATGCAGCACGGTCGTAAACTGGCGCCAAACCGCGCGCCATCAATCGTTTGCGTTTACGATCAATTTCATCAGGAGTTTCGTAACACGCATATAGAAGACCTGAATCGCGCAGTTTCTTAGCGACTTCATCATACAACTCAAAACGGCTGGACTGTTTCTCAACTCGGTCCGGATGAATGCCCATCCAAGCTAAGTCTTCGACAATCCCATCCGCAAATTCCTGTGTGGAACGCTCGTGGTCCGTATCATCAAGACGCAGGACAAATTGGCCCCCGTTCTTTTGGGCGTAGAGCCAATTGAACAAAGCAGTGCGCATGTTGCCAATGTGCAAACGACCTGTTGGTGAAGGGGCAAAACGAACGGTGGGTGCAGAAGAATGTGTCATGAGAGGGCAATAGTTGAGCGCGACGCAAAACTCAACGCTTGATCGCGCCACCACATTCGATTTTGCGCCTGGCAAACAAAGTTCGCGAGACAAACAGCATCAAAACCGCTGCGGCGAAGCAATACAAAGCGATGAATTGCAATTGCGTTGGAAACGAAATGCCCTGATCGATGAGCAAACCTGTCATTCCCGGCCCCGCAGCGGAAAAAAACACCATGCCAGCCATAATGATGGAGCGAATTGAGCCAAGATGTTTCACACCATAAATTTCAGGCCAGAGCGCCCCAAACAGTGAAGACGAAACCCCATAGCTCAAGCCGATGAAGATCATGCTGGCATAAATGGCGGCAACTTCTCCAAAAGTCCCTAAAATGAGACATGCTATGCCCAGTGGCATCATGAAAAGCGGCAACAGTTGAATGGCGCTCCAACGGTCAATTGCAAAGCCTGTAACCAATGAACCCATTACCGTTGTCACGGCCATTAAAACGAAAGAATTTGCCCAAGTGAGTTTTGACCACTCATTGAGTTCAATCAAATAGTCTTGGTGGAACCAAATAGACGTGCCGATGAAGGCTGGAGACAGGACGCCCATGCTCATCAACCAAAACATGGGATCGCGCAAAACTTCGCTTCGCTGCCATTGTTTGCCGAACTCTTCAGCAGTCGAGGCCTCATTGGCTTGACTTCTGGGAACGCGTTCTTCCTTCATCAACCAAAAGATTGCTGGTAAGGCCACAAGCACCAAAATCGCGGTTGCTGCAAACCATGTTCCCCGCCAGCCGAGATAAAGCCCCAGCGCCACGAACAGCGTTGGTGCAATGGCTTCTGAAAACTGATGGCCGATTGTGGTGGAGGCGACAGCTTTACCTCGATTGGCAGAATACCAGCGCCCCATAGCTGTCATCGCGGTGTGGCCCATCATGCCCTGCCCGAACAGCCGCAACAAATAGATCGTGACCACCAACAAAGGGATGCTCGTGACCAGTGCCATAGATGTGGTCGCTACCGCCAACATGCTCACAACGACCAAGGAACAAAAAGCGACGGACGTTTTATCTACCAAGCGCCCAACAAAAGGAAAGCTCAATGCGCTGGCTAAGGTCGCCAGCATGTAGACACTGCCAAAGCCACCATGGCTCAAATCGAACTCCGCACGGATCTGTGCGCCCCAAATCGAAATGAAAAATGTTTGGCCAAATGCAGAAAAAAATGTGAGCAAAAAGCCGCCGAGCAACCAGCGGGCGTTTTCGCGATAGAAGGCAAACATTCCGGTCACTCAAACAGATGTGAATCGTGTTTGGTTATGCCCGTTTTACACGGGTGCGCAAGGTATTGGGTTTAGTAAAGACCACCGGTTCCCGAGATGATAGCTTTACTCTTTTTAGGCTGCTTTGTGAGTTTGCCTTTGAGAAGGTCTGATTCAAAGCCGATTACAGAACTGCGGTTCGGCGGTTTCGTGCCCGGCTTGAACGCTTCCATGATAATGCCCGGCTTGCCCGCAGAGGCCAGAAGTCCGGATTTTGCGTTGATCGGATAGAGCTTGATTCCTTCAGGAACGCGAAAATCGATTGCGGACGTTTGGGTGAGCGCATCTTTCATAAAGTCTACAAAAATGGGGGACGCCAAGCCACCGCCAGTATTGCCTTTGCCCATGGGTTCTGGGCGGTCATAACCAACAAATACACCAACTACGAGGTCCGGCGAATAGCCTACAAACCACGCGTCTTTTTCTTCGTTTGTTGTGCCTGTCTTGCCAGCGATTGGCACGCCCAAAGCTCCAACATTTTTTGCAGTGCCGCGTTG
>CALHHQ010000054.1 GCA_938030645.1 uncultured Rhizobiaceae group bacterium | reverse complement strand
AGGTTGAAGACGGGGATGGCAAAGCCGTTTCTGTTATCGGTTCTGAGATAGACCATGTGGGCGAATTTGTCGGTACTGGTATCAGCGATCTTGTCGCGGATGGGGGCAAGCTGGTTTTTGCCATCGGCTACATGTTTTATATCGACCCATGGGTCACTCTGGTGGCCTTAAGTTTTTTCGTTCCACAGGTCTTCATTGTTCCCATCCTGCAAGCGGTGCTGAACCGACTGATACGACAACGTACCGACCTGCTTCGGGAAATGTCCGATCATGTGGTGGGCAATGTCGAAGATAGTGCTGCGGACTTTACCGAAGTTGCTCTATCCACCTTTGAAAACAGAGCGCATTCCAGAAGCGTGAAATTTTTGACTAAGGCCATCATAAACACCATCAATGCGCTCGCTCCGCTAAGTGTGCTCGTGTTTGGTGGCTACATGTACATGCAAGGTCAAACCAGCATCGGAACTATCGTCGCATTTATGTCCGGATTTGAACGGATGTCTGGGCCCATGCGAGCGCTTGTTGGCTATTATCGATTGGCGTCATTGCGTAACGAACAGTATCGCAAGATTGCAGATTGGAACGCCGATAGCGACCGTTGAGCGCATCCTGTGTTGAAAGGGAACTTATTCGCGCATTTGAAGTTTATCCCCAACAGCAACACCAAAAGCGAGTTCATGATGGCAAAATATTCAAAAGGCGACCAAGTCAAATGGAATTGGGGCAATGGCATGGGAGAGGGTAAGGTGAGTGAAGTCTTCACTGAAAAAACCACGCTCACCATAAAAGGTAATGAGGTCACGCGTGACGCCAGCGAGGACGATCGAGCTTATCTCATAGAGCAAGATGACGGAGATCGTGTTTTAAAGGGCCAAAGCGAACTGAGCAAAGCGTAGGTTCCGACCGTCAAAGTGTAGCGACAAACCGCGAAATAATCGGCTGCTCAAATTAACGTTGGAACCAATTGCTGAAACCAGCGTTAACCTCACATAAATCTAAGGAGAAATAAAATGCGAAACATTTTTTACGTTATTGGTGTAATCGTCGTTGCGGTTGTTGTTCTGCGCCTTGCAGGCATCATGTAAGACACATCACGATCTTTTTTCAAAAGTGCCCATCGAGTTGAACTCGGTGGGCATTTCCATTTTTAGAACTCATCAATCAAAGGGCCTCTATAATGAAATTACCGCGTGCACTTTCGACTTCGCTTTTACTCTTTCTGTTTATGTCAGCGCCTGCGTCAGCAGAGCAGGTGGGTGAAATTGGTGTAGACTGGATTGGCAATGACATCGTCATCGACGCGATCGCTGACCCAAAAGTCGAAGGCGTGACCTGCCATCTTTCCTATTTCGAGCGGGGGCTGATCGACCGTTTGCAAAAAGGCAATTGGTTTGAAGATCCGTCAAACTCATCCATATCCTGTCGTCAGACTGGCCCCATCAAAATCGGTGATATCGAACTGGATGAGGATGGCGAGCAGGTTTTCAAAGAGCGCCGCTCAATCATTTTAAAGTCTCTGCGGGTCAAGCGTGTGTTTGATGCAAAAAACCAAACACTGATTTATCTCGCTCACGCAGAGCGCGTTCAAAATGGGTCCGCAAAAATGTCGATTTCGACGGTTCCACTCTATCCCGGCACGCTGGAAACGCTTAAAGCCCAGGACTAAATATTTTCAGTAGGCGTTCAAACATGGAACTCGACCAACAAGCCGCAGTTACTGAATTCGTCAAACAGATTTCAGGATTGGTAGCTGAATACGCCTTCTCTGTGGTTGGCGCGATTTTAATCCTTATCGTCGGCTTTATTCTGGCCGGGCTGCTGGCGCGATGGGCGCGCCGAGGTCTGTCGAAAGTCCATTCCATTGACACCACGCTGGCAACGTTTCTGTCTAACGTTGTTAAATATGTCATCTGGATATTGGTGCTTGTTACAGTGCTCGCCCAATTTGGTGTGCAAACCACTAGCATCATTGCCGCTTTGGGTGCGGCTGGTTTGGCCATTGGTCTGGCGCTGCAAGGCACATTGGCCAATATTGCAGCTGGCATAATGTTGCTGGTGCTGCGGCCCTTCAAAGTGGGAGAGTATATTGAAGCCAGCAACATTTCGGGCACCGTTCAGGAAATAGGATTGTTCACGACAGAACTGAAACGTCCTGATGGTTTGTTCGTTATGGCGCCCAACAGTCAGCTCTGGAACACATCGATTGTAAACTATTCGCGTCATTCTAAACGTCGTTTCGAACTAATTGTGGGTATTGGTTATGACGATGATATGCAGCAAGCACGTCAGGAATTGCTGGAGCTTGCCAACAGTGATGATCGTGTTTTGGCTGACCCTGCACCTATCGCTTACGTGAATTCGCTGGATGACTCATCGGTTGGTGTTGGTATGAGGGTATGGTCGAACACATCTGACTATCTTGCTTTGTCGTGGGATCTCACCGAAGCGGCCAAAGCACGTTTCGATGATGTTGGAATTACAATTCCATATCCACAACGAGAAGTGCGGCAGAAATCCTAGTTCAAAATAGAGTTTGTTTGGTTAGGCTTTGGCTTCTTGAACAGAAGAGGCGTCTTCCTGCGCTTCTTCACCTGAGAGGAATTCGCCAAGCCCTGAAAGTCCTTCAATGTGATCGCACAAAACTTTCATGATAATAAGCAGTGGCACAGCAATTAAGACGCCTACAGGCCCCCAGATGAAACCCCAGAACGCAAGGGATACGAGAATAATAACCGTGTTCAATGAAAAGCGTCTTCCCAAAATGGTTGGTGTGATGAGCTGACCTTCCATGAATGTGATTGCAAAATAAACCAGCGGAGGAGCCAGAGCTTCGCCAAGTGTGGAATATGTAATTATTGCAACGCCAGCCGACACAAGAATTCCAATGAGTGAGCCAACATAGGGAAGAAAGTTCAACAGTCCTGCCATAACGCCCCAGAGAATTGGGTTTGGCATTTCCAGCATCCAGAATGTAAAGCCAACCAGCAGGCCGATAACGGTGTTAATGGCACTCACAGTCAGCAAATAATGAGAAACGTCACTTTCTATATCCTTGACTGCGCGCAAGGCTTTTTTCTTGTCACTTAGTTTGGGCAGTACCTTCAAAACTTTGCGATAGAACATATCGCGCGACACAAGCAGGAAGAAGCTGAGAACCAGTGTTAATACAACTGAAGTTGCGAAGGCTGCGAAATCGTCCGCCGCGCGTGCAATCAAGCCGTTCTGCTGTAAGACGACCTGCCTTGAACGGCTTGCTTCTCCGCCGTTTGCAATATTTTCCACTTCCTTGGAGGCATCGCTCAAGGTTTCCATCGGTTCTTGAATTACACTGAGTTTGGATTTTAACTTTGCGCCGATTGAGGGCGCTTCAGCGACCAAACTTGAAAACGGTTCGGCCAATGTCACGAAACCCACACCAATCACACTGGCAAATGCAACAATCAACAATGCTGCTGACAATGCTGCCGGCAAAAAAATGCGCTGACCTAATTTGATGATGGGGCTAAATGTCAATGCAATTATGACCGCAAGTACGATAGGAAGAAAAAAGCTTTGCGCGTAAAACAAAACAATACAGACAGCGATGATCGCCATAGTCCGGATCGCTGTGCGCGTTGTGCCACTCAAACGAACATTAATTGGCTCGTGGTCTGTTGCTTCTATCGCGCGCTTTATCTTGTCCATGGCTGTCAACGCGGTTGCGATAATTTTGTTCCAACATTTTACCGGGTAATGTGGGAATATTTCACAAACGATGTACCCCTAAAACACGTCTGCGACATTCACGACCTATCTGATCTTATTTTTGCATCGAAAAAAGTTGGATGATACATATGTGTTAGATCAGGCACCAAACTAAACAGCCTGGTTTCAAGCAAAAGAAAAAGCGCATGCACCCATTTAGATCACAAATCCGCGAATATACGTATGCAAGTCACCAGCGGGTGGATGATCTCTACAGCGAATTGAACCTTGCGAAAAAAAATGACTACACGCATTTTTTACGCAGCCATTTCATTGCATTTTCTGCACTCGACAGTGTTGCATTGAGCGACACTTTTTTGGCGGACTACATAGGCCGCACGCGCGGGTTTTTAGCGGCTGATTTAAAACAACTTGGTGTCGATCATGAACGTTTGCCAAGCGTTGAATTTGAACATCACGGAGACGCTATGGGGATTGAGTACGTCCTAGCAGGGGCTCACTTTGGAAACCGTGTTCTTTGTAATCGATGGGCGGCGTCAGATGACCGGGATAGCCTTTCCGCTGGTACATATTTGCAATCGGATGGTGGCCGCACCCTTTGGAAACGTTTTGCCTCCAGCCTGGATACTCTCGACCTTACCTGCGGTGAAAAAGATGTCATTTTTAATAGTGCTCGCAGCGTATTCGATCTATTCTGCATAAGCTATCACCATGCGGGGTTAAACATTGGCCAAAGCCAAGTCGAACAAGCTAACTGAAACAGTCGACATCACCAATTGTGATCGCGAGCCAATTCACATTCCGGGCCGGGTTCAAAGTTTTGGTTGCCTTATAGCCGTAACCTCAGACTGGATCGTCAGTCACACGTCTACGAATGTTTCGCAGATGCTAGGATTGAAACACGATGTTTTGCAGGGATTGCCTTTGCAAGACGTCATCAGCGAAAGCGCCATTCACGACATCAGATCACGCTTGCAGATCATGTCTGGTCCGGATTCCGTTGAGCGGATTTTCCGTTTGCCGATCGACAGCAGCGGCCAATTGTTTGATGTGGCTGTCCATAAATCTGATCGATCGATTGTCATTGAGTTTGAATTGGCAAGCACCGATCCGCAAAAAGACTTTGTCAGCAGTGTGCGCCCGATGATTGATCGCGCCGGCAAAGCTGATACCGTCGAACAACTCAGCCAAATTGCAGCCCGACAAATAAAGGCCATTACGGGTCTTGATCGCGTTATGGTGTACCGCTTTGCGGCAGATGACACGGGTGAAGTTATCGCGGAAGCGAAAAACAGCGATCTAGAACCTTTTTTGAATTTGAGATACCCAGCTTCCGACATCCCAAAACAGGCGCGTGCGCTTTATCAGCGCAATTTACTGCGCATTATTGCCGATGTGGATGACGCTGGAATTGAAGTGACGCCAACGCTAGATCCTGAAGGCAATCCGCTGGACTTAAGTATGAGTACAACGCGTGCGGTTTCTCCGATACATCTTGAATATCTGAAAAACATGGGCGTTGGTGCCTCCATGTCCATTTCCATTTTGAGACGGGGCAAGCTCTGGGGAATGTTTGCATGCCACCACGCAAAGCCACTTGTGGTTTCCTATGAAATGCGCACGGCTCTTGAACTGTTTGCTCAACTTTATTCTTACGTGCTTGATCAAATGGAGACGGATCGCGAACAAGAGATCAGCGTTCAATCAAAAATCTTGCATGATCAGGTCATGTCGCAACTTGCAGAAGGCAGCACGATATCTGAAAATTTTGAAGAAGTCGTGGCTGCGGTTCAACAGGTCGTTCCATTTGATGGTGTCATTGGCTGGCTGGATGGCGAATACAGGTCGCAAGGTCAGGTTCCAACGAAAGAAGAATTTCTCGCATTGTTGCCGTTCCTGAACACGACAACTTCGGGGCAGGTGTATTCTACGAACTGTATAGTGAACCACTTTCCCGGGGCAGATGTTTTCAGCGCGCGGGCTGTCGGGTTGCTGGCTTTGCCAGTATCGCGCACGCCACGCGACTATATCATTCTGTTTCGCCAGGAAATTGCAAAGTCTGTTACGTGGGCTGGCAACCCCGAGAAACCGGCGCAGCTTGGCCCCAATGGTGTTCGCCTGACACCCAGAAAAAGTTTTGATGCATGGCAGGAAGTTGTCCGAAATCATTGCGCTGATTGGACGACTTCAGAAGTGCAAACAGCTGAAGCGTTGCGTGTGACGTTGCTCGAAGTTGTGCTTCGAATGAGTGACGCAAACCTGAAGGAACGGTCACGTGCTCAGGAGCATCAGGAACTGTTGATTGCGGAACTCAATCACCGAGTTCGAAATATCCTGAACCTGATCAAGGGATTGGTCAGCCAAAGCGGTGAAAATGCAAAAGATGTTGCCAGTTATACAAAAGTAATTGGTGGGCGCGTGCATGCGCTGGCTAGGGCACATGATCAAATCACAAAGGAAAATTGGACACCGGCTTCGTTTCATGAGTTGATCTACACGGAAGCTGATGCCTATGTTAATCGAAAGAAAAGGCGTCTTGTGATCGAAGGCACTGATGCTCTGATTGCACCTACAGCGTTTACAACCTTGTCTTTGGTCATTCATGAGTTGATGACAAACTCCATGAAATATGGCGCGTTGTGTGACAGTAGTGGCTCCATAAAAGTAAACGTTCACCAAGAAATTGACGGTGCGCTGCGATTTGTGTGGCAGGAGACAGGTGGTCCACCAGTGAAGGCGCCGAAACGTCGTGGTTTCGGGTCAACGGTGATTGAGCGTTCCATTCCATTTGAGTTGCAGGGAACAGCAGAGGTGTTTTTCGAACTCACAGGTTTGAGAGCTGAATTTATCGTTCCGGCAAACCATGTTGCCGAATTCAACTCGCGCACAAATTTGGAAACGATACAGCCTGAACAGCGTGATGATGTTACCTTTGACATCACCTCTGTTCTGATTGTTGAAGACAATATGATCATTGCTCTTGATGCAGAGCTAATTTTGGAAAACTTGGGTGTCAACATGGTGACAATATGCTCATCCGTGTCGCAGGCCTCCCGTCATCTGGAAGTTGAATCCGTTGATTTTGCTCTCCTTGATGTGAACCTGGGCAATGAAACCAGCGAAAAAATTGCTGACTTCTTGGTCGAAAATAAAATACCGTTCGCTTTTGCCACTGGTTACGGTGAGACAAAAGAGCTGTCGCAACGCTACCCCAGCGTGCCAGTTATCCAGAAGCCGTTTGATAAGACGCAGGTTACCCGAGCCCTTTCCCAACTCTTTCAATAGCGGGTTTGTGACATCCAACTTGTCCTCTGATAAGAATGCGCAAAGAGCGTGTGCCGGGGCTGATGTATGGGCGATTTAATCGACAAAAGTGACCAAAAACGTGATGTGGACGGATTGCTGTTTGCCTGCACTTTGAACGGTCGTGGCGGTGCCAATAGCGTTGAATGGGAAGAACTTGGCCCGGCACTGGACAAAAGCGAACCGCTTTGGGTTCACCTAGATCACAGTTCTTCGGAAATTAGAAACTGGATTGTTGAGAAAAGTGGGATTGATGCCACACTCATTCCAGCTTTTTTGGCCGATGAA
>CALHHQ010000053.1 GCA_938030645.1 uncultured Rhizobiaceae group bacterium | reverse complement strand
AGTTCACCAAAGGCTGACAGGCCATGCAATCGTTTGCCCGTTGGATTGGAAGCAAGGGAAATACGTGGCAAAGTTGCCATCCCTCCAGCCATCAAAGCAAGCGCAGAGATTTTACCGAACTGGCGGCGGGTGATGTTCATTCTGGAAACCTCTCTATTTATATTTCGCGTTATGAGCAGCTTCCTTTGCAGGATCAATCCACCAACTAAAGGGGTCCAATCCATAGTACTCAGGTTGTTTCTCAGTGATTTGAATTTTGTCCCAAAATGCGTACCAGTCTTTTGCTCCATACCAAGCAGGTACCGCATAATACTCAAACTGTAGAATACGCTCCAGAGCACGGGTCGTGTTGATCAAAGTCTCTCGGTCTTTTGCAAAAATGATTTGCTCCACAAGAGCATCGATCGCCGGATTGCTGGCTCCCATATAGTTTCGCGATCCTGTTTGCTTGGCTGATTTGGAAGACCAATACTCGCGCTGTTCATTGCCTGGAGAAACAGACTGCTGGGAGGGAACCGCAATAACGTCAAAATCGAAATTGGTGGCACGTTGAATATATTGAGAGGTATCGACAACGCGAAGCTGCGCATCTATTCCAAGCAACCGCAAACTGTTCATCCAAGGCGACCAGGTTCGTTCGGCTGATGGACTGCTTGTCAAAATTTCAAACTTAAAGACTGCACCGGTTTTTTCATTCACCAGTTTAGAATCTTTTTGAACCCATCCGGCATCTTTCAACAAGCCAAGAGCCGTGCGCAAATGTTTGCGCTGATCGCGGCGGGTTTCATAGACAGGAACTTTATATTCCTCTGTGAACACTTCGTCAGGAATCTGGCCCCGAAACGGCTCAAGAATTTTTAGTTCCTCTGCACTTGGAAGACCCTTTGCTGCCAGTTCCGTTCCTCCAAAATAACTGGTTGAACGGCTGTACAAACCATAGAAAAGATCTTCATTCATCTTTTCGAAATTCAACGCCCAAACCAAAGCCTTGCGCACGCGCCGATCTTGGAAAAGTTCACGACGAGAATTCATCTGGAACATGTTGATGACGTAGCCACCGGTTCCTTGAAACTCCACCTTGCGCACATCGCCGGACTTGAAGGCGGGAAACACATATTCAGTGGCCCAACGCTTAGATCGGTTTTCACGACGGTAATCATCGAGGCCGCCCTTTTTGAAGGCCTCCCAAATGGCATTGCTGTCACCATAATATTGATACTTGTACAATCCAACATTGTAGCGCCCCACATTCACTGGAAGGTCTTTGGCCCAATAGTCCTCAACTCGTGCCCAACTGATTGATGATCCAGCAGAAAACTCTGCGATTTTGTAAGGACCGCTGCCGAGTGGTGGCTCTAAAGTTGAGCGCGTGAAATCGCGTTTGTTTCCCTTTGAATCAGTTCCTTCCCACCAGTGTTTGGGAAGAACTGGCAGATCGCCAATAATAACAGGCAATTCGCGATTGCCTTTTTCAGCAAATAAAAATGTGACTTCCCGTTCATTGTCGATGCGCACTTCTTTAACATCGCCAAAATACCGATTGTATTGTGGGGAATGTTCTTTGAGCGTCGCCATGGACCATTTCACATCCTCAACTGTGATTGGTTTTCCGTCATGCCACCGTGCTTTGGGATTCAATCTGTATGTGGCAGATGAATAATCATCAGGATAAGTAAAGGCTTCCGCAATCAACGGGTGAGAGGACGCGGGTTCATCCAAGCCTTTGGCCATGAGATTTTCCCATAGCAATCCGCCCTGATAAGTCACACCTGCTGCAGGATTTCCTTTGACGATGAAAGGATTGAAGCTGTCGAATGTACCTCGAACCGCTCGATTGAGCGTGCCCCCTTTAGGGGCATTTGGATTGACGTAATCAAAATGCTTGAATTCTTCTGCATATTTTGAAGGGCCAATTAAAGTTGTGCTCGTGCGCCAAACACGATCATCACCATGAGCCTGGGGTACGAGCCCTGTGCTTAACGAGGCAATTGCTGCAAATGCAAACAGACGGGTAAGGCGCTTCATAGACAAATTCCAATTCGGTCTCAGTATTCAGACGGTGCGTTCGGGCATTCGTTCACTTAGAATTAGGCGTTCAGAATCTTGGGTCAAGTTACGATTATGTCACCCTTGGTTTCGCAAAGGCTTGAGCAAAGTGATTGCAGCTTCAACATTCAACTGAAACAAGGCACAAAAAAGCCGGATTGGACGAACCAACCCGGCTTGAAAAGTCTCGATTGAAGTAGATTAACCCTCAGGCAGTGGAGCTGGATCAGCTGCCAATGAACGCAAGTAAGCGATCATCGCGGCGCGTTCTTCAGCTTTTTTGATGCCTGCAAATCCCATTGATGTGCCTTTAACGTGGGCCTTTGGTTTGTAGAGAAAGCCGTTCAGCTCTTCATACGTCCAGGTTTTGCCTTCGCCGTAAGCTTTTAAAGCAGCAGAATATCCAAACCCTTCAACGCCCGCAATTGCGCGATTGACAGTTCCGTAAAGACCAGGACCAACTTTGTTGGCGCCGCCTTCGTTGAAATTATGACAAGCCGCACACTTCTTAGCTGCTTTCAGGCCCGCTTCCGGTGTTGCCGACGCCAAAAGAGCGTTCACGGATTCAACCTCAACAACGGCAGGGCCATCTGAGGCAGCGGCTACTGGGCCACCCTCAATTTCATAACCAGCTTTTTCAGGGTTCTTGCTGTGGAAAAGGCCATCAGAAAGAAAATTCAAACCCAATAATACGAAAGCAACTGCCAACAGTGCTGCGAAAACTTTGTTCCACTCAAACGAGTCCATGCGAAAAGGCTCCAATACCGCAAGAATGCCGAAGATTTTGAGCTGCGAACAAGCGCAGCAGTTCGACCTTGATTTTGGCGCGGAAACTATGTCTTTTGCCGATGGGTTGCAACACCTATAACTCGCCTTTCTATGAGACTTATTGACTGTTTTGCGTTTTAAACGATTGAGATGTTGGAAACGCGCTTTTTGGAACTTTTGAAATGACCAACAAAACAACAATTGTGATGGTTCCAGCGCGGATGGCATCAACGCGACTGCCGGGCAAACCACTGGCTGATATCGCGGGGCTTCCAATGATCGTTCAAGTCATGCGTCGCGCCGAGGAAGCGGAAGTTGGTCGCGTGATTGTCGCTACGGACACCCAAGAAGTGGCAGATATTGTTGTTCAGCACGGTGGCGAAGCCGTTATGACGCGCGAAGATCACATTTCAGGCTCTGATCGAATATGGGAAGCACTCGAAACTTTGGACCCCGCCGGTCAGGTCGAGACGATCATCAATGTGCAAGGTGATTTGCCGACCATCGACAAGGCTTCGATTCGGGCGAGCCTTTTGCCTCTCGAAAACAAAGAGGTTGCGCTTTCCACATTGGCGACTGAAATCATCCATGCGGACGAGCGCACGAACCCCAATGTTGTAAAACTTGTGGGAACGGAGAGTGCTATGAACTGTTTGCGAGCGCTCTATTTCACTCGTGCCACAGCTCCATACGGTGATGGTCCTCTTTATCATCATATTGGCTTGTATGCATGGCGACGGTCTGCGTTGAAACGTTTCGTCAGCCTGCCCCCTTCGCCGTTGGAGCTGCGCGAAAAGCTGGAGCAGTTGCGTGCTTTAGAAGACGGTATGCGCGTTGATGCAGCGCTCGTTGACACTGTCCCATTGGGTGTCGATACTCCCGCCGATCTTGAGCGCGCACGCGCTGCACTTTCCGGAACATAAAATGCCAAACCGATCAGGAAAAATTGCCTTCCAAGGTGAACCCGGAGCCAATTCCGATACGGCCTGCCGCAATGTCTATTCCAATATGGAGCCGTTGCCCTGTCCAACATTTGAAGATGCATTCGAAGCGCTGAAATCTGGCGCAGCTGATTTGGCGATGATCCCGATTGAAAACACTTTGGCTGGGCGTGTGGCAGACATTCATTCCCTGCTACCAGAATCTGGATTACATATTATTGGCGAATATTTCCTGCCCATTCATTTTCAACTCATGGCGCTGCCTGGTGTGGAACTGGATGATATCGAGACGGTCTATTCGCACATTCATGCCCTTGGTCAATGTCGCAACGTCATTCGCGAAAATGGTTGGAAAGGTGTGATTGCGGGTGACACAGCAGGAGCCGCCCGCATGATTGCCGACAATGGCGACCGCAAAGCAGCAGCACTCTCACCGCTGTTGGCGGCTGAAATGTACGGCATGAACATTCTTAAAGAGAATGTGGAAGATGCAGAACATAACGTGACGCGATTTGTCATTTTATCACGCACGCCCGAGGTTCCGGATGTGGATGCTGGCCCGGCTGTCACGACATTTGTGTTCCGTGTGCGCAACGTACCAGCAGCACTTTATAAAGTGATGGGTGGATTTGCGACCAACGGTGTGAACATGACCAAGCTTGAAAGTTATCAAGGTGGCACATTCACAGCGACAATTTTTTACGCTGACATTGAAGGCCACCCAGATCAGCAAAATGTAAAGTACGCTCTTGAAGAAATGGATTTCTTTTCTTCCGAAAAGACCATTTTGGGTGTTTATCCAGCGGCAACAGATCGCAGTCGCTGAATCATCTTTTTATATCGTACCCAAAGCCCACGGGCCGTGGTGAGCACCCTCTTCATCCAAGCGACCAAACGAGTGCGCGCCAAAATAGTCTCGTTGGCCTTGAATCATATTGGCCGTGCCACGGGATGTGCGCATCGTATCAAAATACGACAACGCTGCAGATAATGCCGGAACTGGTGTACCGTTCGTCGCTGCAACGGCCACGACTTTGCGCAAGCCATTGTGTGTGGCTTGCATTTTTTCAGCAAACGCAGGTGCGAACATGAGGTTGCTGTCCGGGTCGTTTTTCAAAGCCGTTGCCATGTCATCCAACATGGCCGAACGGATGATGCAGCCTTCGCGCCAAACTTCCGCAATTTCCGGTAAGGGCAATTTCCAACCATAGTCATCAGACGCTTTGTCCAGCATTGCAAAACCCTGTGCGTAACACGCCACTTTGCCCGCCAGCAGCGCCTGCTCCAAAACATCAAGTGGCAAGTCTTCACGGCTGATTTTTTGAGGTGCTGCACTGAATATGTTTTCACCCGTTTTGCGTTCCCCAACTCTCGAAGACAGGTTGCGCGCCGCAACTGCCGCATCAATGGCTGTGACCGGAGACGCACGGTGCAATGCTTCAATAGCGGTCCAGCGCCCCGTACCCTTTTGTCCAGCGCTGTCGAGAATAACATCAAGCATTGGCTTGCCAGTTTTCTCATCCACAGCCTTTGCGACCTCAGCCGAAATTTCAATCAGGTAAGACTGCAATGGTCCATTGTTCCATAAATCAAATACATCGCCGATTTCTGAAGCCGGCATTCCGAACCCGTCGCGCATAATGCCATAGACTTCAGCAATCATTTGCATGTCTGCATATTCAATGCCGTTGTGAACCATTTTGACGTAATGGCCAGCACCAGCTTCCCCCATATATGTGGCACAGGGTTGGCCTTCGAACTTTGCTGAAATGGCTTCCAAGACGGGTGCCATACGATCCCATGCGGGGCGATCACCACCGCCCATTATCGACGGTCCATTTCGGGCACCGACTTCTCCG
>CALHHQ010000052.1 GCA_938030645.1 uncultured Rhizobiaceae group bacterium | reverse complement strand
GCCGAGCCAATGGCATTGATTGTCACAATTTTTGCCATGTCGTTTTCAGCGCTTCTGGCCTTGCGTCGCAACATGAAGGCACGCGCAAAGAACACCGGTGACAAATATAATGACCAGCTTCTCGATATAGCCCAACGTGCGAGAGCATCAAATGAAATGGCTGAGTTGGATGAAATGAAAGCGGAATTGGTGTCGTTGCTTGAACGTGTTGTTCATGCATTGGATACGGACCTTATTACAGAAGAAGGGTTTCAGTCATTTGCGTTTTTATGGAATTCTACCAAAGAAACTGTGAACGAGCGGATTAAGCATTATTCTTGATCAATTGGTTTGGGTGTCCCTAACCAACGACCTGCTCTGTGGCCCGATAATATCCAGTACACAAATCCGGCGATAAACCCGGCTGATATAAACGCAATCCAGACATCTGAGTTCGGGTAAGGAAGTGTTGTCTCTTCTCCTGCTCCCAGTGGACTCATAACGATTGCTACGAGTGCAACTGCACCCCCTGCGATGAGATTTATGGTCAGACTAGAACCGCGTGCGAACTCTAAAAAAGGAATGATGATGAGATAAGGTATGAACGCCAGTTGAGCTATTGCAAACCATGCTGCTGTGGCAAAACCAATCGATCCCAACGTTGTAACGGGATCGTCTTGTATCCAACCAAGATCTGACCCGAGAAACAAGACGAAGGTGATGAATAGAGCGGCAGCGAGTGTCGACAACGCATAAGACAACACAAGCGAAACAACGCGAATCAATCCAAGAACAAGAACGGTCATTGCCCACCCCAACTGATTATTCGCCGTGGCCTGTTACCATCGCTTCCATGGCGAGGCGTTCTTTAATTCGCATTCGTTCGGATTCTGATTTCAATTGTCCACATGCTGCCAAAATATCTCGCCCACGTGGCGTGCGAATGGGTGACGCATATCCGTTGGCATTTACGAAATCAGAGAATTTTTCAATCTGATCCCAATCTGAACATTCGTAGTCTGATCCCGGCCAAGGATTGAAAGGAATTAAATTGATCTTCGCTGGAATGCCTTTGAGCAAACGGACCAGTTCTTTTGCATCATTCAAAGAATCATTTACGCCTTTCAGCATGACGTATTCAAATGTAATGCGTCGCGCATTGGAAACACCTGGATAGTTTCTGCAGGCTTCCAACAATTCCGCGATGGGGTATTTTTTATTGATTGGCACAATCTCGTCACGCAACTCGTTGTTTGTAGCATGAAGTGAAATTGCCAACATGCAACCGATCTCGTCACCAGTCTTTATGATGCCGGGCACCACCCCTGATGTGGAGAGAGTAATACGGCGCTTGGAAAGCTGAAGTCCCTCGTTGTCTGAAGCGATAAGCAGAGCTTTCTTCACATGGTCAAAATTATAGAGAGGCTCGCCCATTCCCATCATGACGATGTTTGTCACTTTGCGATCGCCTTCTGGAACAAAGCCCATGCCTTCGGCTTCTTTGTCAGGAAAATCACCTAAGCGATCGCGCGCTACGATCAACTGCATCAAAATTTCTTCGGCCGTTAAATTGCGGACCAGTTTTTGTGTGCCGGTGTGACAGAATGTGCAGGTGAGGGTGCAACCAACTTGCGAAGATATGCAAAGCGTCCCGCGATCTTGTTCAGGAATGTACACAGTTTCGACTTCGACAGGCTTGCCAGCCCCACGCGATGGAAAACGAAATAACCATTTTCGCGTACCGTCATTGGAAATTTGTTCTTCAACCATTTCTGGCCGTTCAATGGTAAAGTTTTCCGCGAGTTTTTCGCGCAGGTCTTTGCCAATGTTTGACATGGCTTCGAAATTGTCGTGGCCCCGCAGATAGATCCACTGCCAGATCTGGGAGACGCGCATACGAGCTTGTTTGGCAGACACACCAATTGATTCTAGGAGAGCTGTGAGCTCTTCACGGTCAAGACCAATGAGGTTTGGCTTTTCACCATCAGCAGACGCAGAAACACGCGCGGCAATATCTGCGCGTGTTTGATCGTTCGTGAGATCGATTGAAAGTGACATTTGCTTGCCGTTTGCCGAAAGAGGTGGCGTCTATATGGCGCTCACCGCTCTTCTCCGCAAGTGTGATGTCAGCAATGGTTTCCAGTTCGAAGGCTGGAAAGCGTTTTTATCGGCACTTTGTCACTTCATTCAGGGCAGCTGTTACACCTGAAAGAGAATACGTATAGCTGGTTTGTGTTCCACGTGTGGACTGACCAGACACTTTCATGGAGCGGCCATTTTTCATGGCAGCGACCAAGCTTGATTCTTGGCTCACGTCCGTCAACCAAGCGTTGTTGCCCTGGCTGAACATTTTGAAATTTTTGCCATCTACCGTGACAGTGACACTGGCGTTTGCTTTCAGAGGATAGCCAACTTCAACTTGTGGTTCAAAAGCGGCGGAACCGTCTGGCTTTTGGCTGACCAAGAAAAATACATCGCCGTGATCACGGTCGCTTGGCTCTTTGATAGTTGGAATAGATAAAATATAGCAAATTTTGCCCGCACGAGCGTCTTTGTATGAATACGCGCCCCAAGCCTTGTGTTGCTTAATTGGCTTCGGTGTTTGCGCAAAGGAAGCTGTAGGTGCAGCAACAAGAGCGACGGCCAATGCCAATGTTCCAAAAGATGTCTTCAACATTTTCAATCCCACCAATTCAAATATAAACGCGTCATACGCGGCGAATCCCAACCCGGATTCTTAATTCTAAAGGCACCATGCCTTTAACGGCGTTACAAAACCTTAAACAGTTATGGTAAATTTTGATAAGATTTAGTTCAAATTGTACCTATCACCGCCGCTTAGCATCAGTCTTATCGTAGATTCGGGCGATAATTTGAAGGCCTTTATCTTTTGCTTAAGTCTTGTGGGACGCTGAACTTGGTGCCCTCGTACCAACAACCGTTGTGCGATCCCGCCCTTTTTTTGCAGGCACCTTTGTTCCCGCTTTATAAGTTGGCTTTCCGTAATGGTGGGGTTTGAGGCCTTCAACTGGTCCACCAACCTTCACGGGACGTTCTGCATAACGACCCAGACACATCATTCTGTCATACATGATGATCGCACCTGCAGTCGCGACGTTAAGACAAAACAGGGTTGGAATTTTTATGATGAATTCACAACGGGCGGTCATCTCGGGCGATAGTGAGCCGTTTTCTGGCCCTAAAACATAGGCTGCTTTGGTGGGATGGCGAAAACTCTGCAACTCAATCGCATCGTCTGTGAGTTCAACACCAACCAAACGGCAGTCGTCTGGCAGCTGCATGGTTTCTAAATTCTCGAACGTGTACCAAGGCATGTGTTCATCGCTGCGCGTGGTGTCAGAATCTGGGACTTGAAATCGTTTTCCTGGAGAAACGGTGAACACAAAACTTGCGCCAAACCCGTAGGCTGTGCGCGACAAGTTACCGAAATTGTTCGGTTTGGAAATGCCTTCCACACCGATGCCAAAATATCCACGAGCTTTCATAAGGCTTGTTTATCGCGACAAATGTAGAACAGCAATTGGCAACGTGTCATTGCCTGCACTAAACTACTTTTGATTTTCTCTTTCAAAGTGATGTTTATGAAAGCTCTGTTGTCCAAAGAACCTGGTCCACCTTCAACATTGGTCGTTGAGGACATTGACAAACCTGCGCCTCGCAAAGGCGAGGTTTTGATTAAAGTGAATATAGCAGCTTTGAACTTTTTTGATTGTTTGATCATTGAAGACAAATATCAAATTAAACCTCCACGTCCATTTTCGATCTCATCTGAACTGTCTGGTGTTGTGGACAGTGTTGGAGAAGGTGTGACACGCTTCAAAGCTGGCGATCGTGTGTGCGGATATGTTCAGGGTTCTGCGCGCGAGTTTGTGGCTGCACCAGAAATCGTTTTATCTCACATTCCTGACGGAGTGAGTGATGAACAAGCAGCTTGCATTATGGTCACTTACGGCACGTCATATCATGCATTAAAAGATCGTGGAGAATTGAAGGCTGGGGAAACGCTTGCGGTGCTCGGAGCATCAGGCGGTGTGGGACAAGCTGCGGTTGAACTTGGAAAAATCATGGGTGCGCATGTGATCGCTTGTGCGTCGACTGACGACAAGCTTGATTTTGCGAGACAGTGTGGTGCCGATGAAGGCGTCAACTACACCAATGAAGATTTGAAAGAACAACTGAAAAAGCGAACAGGTGGAAAGGGTGTCGATGTGATCTACGATCCTGTTGGTGGCGATTTTTCAGAAGCAGCGTTTCGATCTATCGCTTGGGAAGGACGCTTTTTGGTGATTGGATTCGCGTCAGGCCCAATACCAAAAATACCGCTTAATCTTGCCTTATTGAAAGGAGCAGATTTGCGGGGTGTCTTCTGGGGGACGTTTACAATGCGAGACCCAGACGGGAACCGTCAAAATATTGATGATCTTCTGGGATGGCTTGCTGATGGCACGTTGAAGCCCCATGTCGATTCAGTTTTTCCCATGGAAAAGGCGGAAGCAGCACTGAACAAGATCGCGGCGCGTGATGTGAAAGGCAAAGTCCTGCTGAAGATCAGCTAGGGTCTTCAGTTTTCATTTTCTCACGCTCAATGGCATCGCGGGCTTTCTCGCGGTGTTCATCTGTGACGTGTGATTGAACGAGAGTGAATGCAGCGGTGAAAACTGCGATATCATCGCCCAAACCTACAAAAGCGAGAATGTCTGGTATCATATCAAGCGGCATTATGAAGTAAGCCAAAGCCGCCAACAAAGTTCCACGCACTTTTAATGGTGTCTTACGGTCAGTTGCACAATAATAGGCTGCTACTGCATCCTCTGCAAAGGGAACGCGGGCCGCAAATGCTCGCAGCTTAGGCCAAAACTGTTCTCGAACAGTTCTTTCCCGTTCACGGGTTTTTTCCAATGGTACAGGCGCCAGAATAGCGCTTATGTCTTCTTCACTTATTTTATCAGTCATGCTCTTTATATGGGAAGTGAGAGACTGAACTGCAAGCCAAGGCTTGTTCACATCAAAAGAAGGTTAAGAGTCATGAAACTGAACAATGAACATGCAGCAATTGTAACAGGTGGTGCTTCAGGGTTGGGAGAAGCTTCTGCACGCATGTTGGCTTCTTGTGGGTTGAAGGTTGCACTCTTTGATTTGAACGAGGAGCGCGGAAAGGCGGTTGCCCAGGAAATTGGTGGAACATTTTGCAAAGTGGATGTTTCAAACGTGGATAGTGTTGGGGCTGGGTTTGAGGCTGCGCGGGCTGCACATGGCGTTGAGCGCGTCTTGGTCAACTGCGCAGGAATAGGTGTCGCTATGAAAACTGTATCACGCGATAGAGAAACGGGTGCCGTCCGTACTCATGATCTTCCTTTGTTTGCCAAAACAATTGGTATCAATTTGATTGGAACGTTCAATTGTATCGCCCATGCTGCGCAGGGCATGGTCGATCTTGAACCCATTACAGATGATGGCGAGCGGGGCGTAATCATCAATACGGCTTCCGTCGCGGCAGAAGATGGGCAGATTGGTCAGGCAGCTTATTCTGCTTCAAAAGGTGGTGTGAAAGGCATGACACTTCCAATCGCGCGAGATCTGGCGCGCGATGGTGTCCGTGTCTGTTCGATTTTGCCGGGTTTGTTTAAAACACCCTTGTTCGAAGGTCTGCCGGAAGATGCGGTAAAAGCTCTTTCTGCTTCAGTGCCGTTTCCTTCAAGACTAGGGCGTCCGGAAGAATATGCTGCGTTGGTTCAGCATATTTGCGAAAATGAAATGTTGAACGCCGAAAGCATCCGTCTCGATGGTGCCATACGTATGGCTCCAAAATAGGCAGAATATGTTTTTATTTTGAGGTCTCTTTTACAAGTAATTGCAAATGGCTATGACACTAACCCGTCCATAGCTTTGGCCAATGTGACGTCGAGTTCAGTCAACCCACCTACATCATGTGTGGTGAGCGTTACATGAACTGTTTTATAGACATTGGACCATTCAGGGTGGTGATTCATTTTTTCTGCAAGAATGGCCGCTTTTGTCATGAAACCAAATGCTTCAACAAAATTTTTGAAGACGAAAGTCTTTGAGATTGCATTGTCGCCTTCACTCCAGCCTGAAAGCGTTTTTAAAACTCTGGCACGTTCATCTTCTGTAAGTTTCGTCGCCATGAGTTACTCCTTGCTCCGTTTGCAATTTATGCCAATCCACGTTTCTCGATCATGGCATCTGCTGTTGGCATTTTACCTCGGAAGGCTTTGTAGGTTTCTTCCGCATCCACGGACCCACCCGCTGAATAGACATGATCATGCAAACGTTTGGCCATATCCTTGTCAAAGGCGTCGCCTGTTTCTTCAAATGCAGAAAACGCGTCGGCGTCTAAAACCTCTGACCACATGTAACTGTAATAGCCTGCTGAATATCCATCACCAGAAAATACGTGTGCAAAATGAGGTGTGCGGTGGCGCATGGTTATTGC
>CALHHQ010000051.1 GCA_938030645.1 uncultured Rhizobiaceae group bacterium | reverse complement strand
AAAAAAGTGGGCGTTATCGGTGCTGGCTTCATGGGTGCAGGCGTTGCTTATGTGACCGCTAAAGCCGGACTAGAAGTTGTGTTGCTCGACCGCGATCAAGAGGCGGCTGACAAAGGCAAAGCTTACTCCGCTGAACAAATGGACAAGGCTATCAAACGCCGCCGTGCGACTGAAGAAAAGAAAGAGGCATTGCTTGGCTTAATCACAGCCACTACCGATTACGCTGCTCTTGAAGACTGTGACCTTGTGATTGAGGCCGTGTTTGAAGACAAGGGCATCAAAAAAACTGTCACTGAAAGCGCAGAAGCGGCGATTGGTAAGAATGCCATCTTTGCTTCCAACACATCGACCATTCCAATTACAGAGCTTTCAGAAGCATCTGTGCGCGCTAAAAACTTCATCGGCATTCACTTCTTCTCTCCCGTTGATCGCATGATGCTTGTTGAAATCATCATGGGTAAAAAGACTGGTGACAAAGCGTTGGCTATGGCCATCGACTACGTTCTTGCGATTAAGAAGACGCCGATTGTGGTCAACGATTCACGCGGCTTCTACGTCAACCGCTGCGTAATGCGTTACATGAATGAAGCGTGGAACATGTTGGCCGAAGGTGTACCTGCTCCCATGGTCGAAAACGCAGCTAAAATGGTCGGGATGCCAGTGGGCCCGCTGACATTGAACGACGAAGTGGCAATTGATCTATCCCAAAAAGTGATCAAGCAAACGATTGCTGACCTTGGGCCGGATGCCGTTGATCCACGCCATGTGAAACTGGTCAATATTTTGGTTGATGATCATGGCCGCGTTGGCAAAAAGGCTGGTAAAGGTTTCTTTGATTACCCACCAAAACCTGCCAAGAAAAAGCTTTGGCCAGAATTGAAAACTTTGTTCCCGCAGCTCGATTCAGATGATGTGGATATCGATGATCTCAAAGATCGTTATCTCTACACCATCGCGATGGAAGCCGCGCGCACAGTGCAGGAAAAAGTGGTTACTGACATTCGTGAAGCGGATGTGGGCGCTATTTTAGGCTTTGGATTTGCACCTTATACAGGTGGCCCATTGTCGTTTATCGACGAAGTGGGTTTGGTGAACTTCCAGAAGCGTGCTCGTCAGCTTGCCAAAAAATACGGCGACCATTTCAAGCCAATCAAGCTGATCAATCAAATGGCGAAAGATGGCGATACGTTCTATGAACGTTTTAAAATTGAAGCTGAAAAAGAAGCGGCTTAAGTAGGCCAAACGCTAAATTGCGAATTGAACGGGCGGAGAATTCTTCGCCCGTTTCTGTTTCACATGCACTTTCACGTTAACTACACCCAAAATTCATCTGCCCCAGCCCTCACAATTTTAATGTCCTCAGAGTACACTTGCCCTTAGGTAACGGCTGTGTTGGCCGTATGAGGACGAAATTGTGTCAGAGACTTTCGCATATTCCGCACAACGGGCCGCTGACAAAGCTGCGCCGATCGACGACGGTGCAGGCGATGAAGAAACTGCCATTGTTTCCGGCCAATGGCGCATAGAAACGCTTAAGTCTCTTGCAGACATTCGACGCAATGCATTTCGATGGATTGAATTGGAGCGGCAATCGAAAGACCCGCACGCGGTCTTTCAAGGATTCGCATGGTGCGAAGCTTGGGCCGAAGTTTATTGCAAAGCCCAAAACGGTTCTTACGAGCCACGCATCTTTTTCATATCGAGAGGAACCACTCTTGTAGCAATCCTCCCCATGATGGTTGAAACCCATATGGGTGCACGCGTTCTGACGTTGTTTGGCGAACCCCACTCTCAATTGGCGAATGTGCTGACACATTCTGACATTGATCCAACCGACGGATTGAGACTTTGCATTGCAGAAGCGGCATTGCTTGCTAGTGCAGATGTTATGGCATTAGGGCCAATTCCAAATGACAGCCCGTTGATTGCTGTTTGCGAAGACCACGGCTTGTCAAAGGATCCGGCGGAAAGCATTTCAATCTGCCGTTGGCCGAACGGTCAAACGGTCGACGAGCATTTGATGACGCTTTCAAAAAACAGCCGCAAAAACTTCAATCGAAAGTCGCGTTTGATTGCAGAAGAAGGCTCTGTTCGGTTTGAGCGTTTCACCGCGCTCAATGCGGAATTTAAGTCACTGGTTCAGTTGGCTCTTGTTTGGAAAAAAGAGTGGTTGGAGCGCAACGGCACTTTTTCTCTGGGACTATCCATGGGTGGAGTCGACGCATTCTTGGAAGGATTTTCAGGTCGGGATACGTCCTTTCAACCGGATGTCGATGTCCTTTTTCTCAATGATGAACCGATTTCAATATCAGTGAATGTGACGGGTTTTGGAGTTCGGCACAGCTACTTGTCTGCCCATAACCACCAGTTTCATGAATTGTCACCGGGCACTTTAGCAACGCATATGGCGATCCATGAAAGCATGAAGAGTGGTGAAAATGCTTACAGCTTTTTGGGCTTTCCAACGACGTTCAAGGCGATCTGGACCAACCAATCGGTTCCGCTTTGGCGCTATCACAATGCACTAACCTTGCGTGGCAAAATCTGGTTGGTCGTGTGGACGCGCAGTTTGCGCCCTGCTGCGAAAAGAGTTCTGACTTATCTGCGTAAAATCGCTGAATGGCCGGTTCTCGGAAAAGTGTTGAATGGTTTTCTCGGACTGCTTTCGAAGCGCCGTTGAACCAGCTAGTGTTGTGGCCAACAGCACTTAACACATCGGAGCCGTTTGATGGCTGCAACAATCGACTACTATTTCTTTGGAATTTCACCATTCACTTATCTCGGTCACAAAGCTATTTGCGATGTGGCGGCCAAACACGGCGCAAAGTTGAATTTTAAACCTGTGGGTTTGATGGGTCTGTGGGAAGTTTCTGGCGCAGTTCCTCCAGGACAACGCCCACCTGTTCGTCAACGCTATCGGGTTTTGGAGTTAAAACGCGCTGCAGAAATGCGTGACTTGCCAATCAACGTGGCGCCTGCTCACTTTCCAGTCGACATCACTTTGGCAGACTCATGTTGCATCGCACTCACCGAAAAAGAGTTGGACCCGACCGAGTATCTTGGTTCGGTGTTCAAAGCTGTTTGGGTTGAAGATGTGAACATGAGCGACAAGAACGAAGTGGCATCGCGACTAACGGCTGCCGGCTTCAATGCTGATGAGATTATAGCATCAGCGAAATCGGATGAGATTGCCGCTTTACGGACTGCTTACACCAAAGAAGCCATTGAACGAGATGCGGTTGGTGTTCCAGCATTTGTGTTGAATGGCGAAGTGTTCTGGGGCCAAGATCGTATTGAATATTTGGACAGCGCTCTAACCAGTGGACGTGATCCCTATACCGCTTAGCTGTGAGTTGCTGAAGAACGACTTCTAGACAGACGATTGGAACTCGATTAATATAGGATAAAATTCCTCTGTTTTTCGAGCTACTTATGTTCTCTCACAGCCAAGTCTGGTCAGCGATAGACGCGCTTGCGCAAGAAAAGGATATGTCGGTTTCCCGCTTGGCACGAAATGCTGGGCTGGACCCGACAACTTTCAATAAGTCGAAACGCAGCTCTGCTGACGGTCGCCAACGGTGGCCTTCAACGGAATCATTGCACAAAATCATGCAAGCAACAGGCGTTGGAAGTGAACAGTTTGTCGCCTTGATGCAGAATGATCGTCGCAGTTTTGCAGACAGTTTTTCGCAATTGCAAAATGGATTTGGTGAAGAAGGGCAAGCGAGATATCAAGTTCCATCATCTGTGCCACTTCTCGGTCTTGCTCAGGCTGGCAGTGGCGGGTTTTTTGATGATGCCGGATTGCCCACGGGTGAAGGATGGGACGCTGTAGAGTTTCCAAGGCCAGACGGTGAAGCCGTTTATGCACTCGAAATTTCAGGTGACAGTATGATGCCGCTTTATCGCGATGGGGACCGCATTATCGTATCGCCTGCTGCTTCCATCCGTCGTGGCGATAGAGTTGTTGTTCGCACCACTGAAGGCGAAGTGATGGCAAAGGTCTTGGCCCGCCGCACAGCCAAATTTATCGAACTGGAATCGATCAACCCTGAACACGAAAACCGCGCGTTTCCTTTGACGGAAATCGATTGGGTGGCGCGCATCGTTTGGGCCAGTCAGTAGGTGAAAATGGAACGTTTCTTTTTCAACATTCTGGTTCAAGACGTTGCAACATCTAAGACATTTTATGTCGATCTTTTGAGCATGCATTTGCACTTTGACAGCGACTGGTTTGTCATTTTGAAACCGAGCGCTGGCTCCGCGATTGAGTTCGGTCTAATTGACCGCGCAAACGCTATTGTTCCCAAGAATGTCACATTTCCTGCAGCTGGTGCTTACCCGACTTTCGTGGTGGAGGACTGCGATGTAATTTACGCCCGCGCGGTTGAGTTGGGCGTGGACGTCTTGGAGCAACCGACCGACATGTTCTATGGACAAAGACGAATGTTGGTGCGAGATCCTGACGGGCTGACAATTGATGTTTCATCACCAACTGCTCCGGTCTCTGCCTAACCATTTGACGCAATATTTTATCTATCGTGCGAGCGCGTCTTTGATCATCTCAACGGTTGCATCTTTTCCATAAAGCGCTGTGAACGAGCCAAAGCGTGGGCCCTGATCTTGGCCAAGCAGCACTTGATAGAGCGCTTGGAACCACTCCCGCAGATTCTCAAATCCATGGTCCTTGCCCACCGTAAACACTTCAGTTTGCAGTGCTTCGCCGTCAGCGTCTTCAGGCATTGCTGAAAGGCGGTTTGCCAAGTCTTCCATCGCCGCGCGTTCTTGATCCGTTGGTGCGCGAAAGCTTTTGCTGGGCTTCACGAAATCTTCAAAATAGCTGATCGCGTAACCAACCAATTCATCCAGCTTTGGATTGTTTTCAGGTGTAGCATTCGCATCATACTGGCTTATGAAGCCCCATAAAGTTGCTTTATCGGAAGCATTCGCCGCGCTGACCAAGTTCAACAACATTGAAAATGAAATTGGCATATCGATAACCGGCGGGTTGCCGCCATGAATGTGCCAAGCAGGGCTGTTGAGACGCGTCTTTGCATCCTCTGCTTTGTGATAACCGCCCAAATGCTGGAAGTACTCGTCCACTTGTTTGGGAATCACATCAAAGAACAATCGTTTTGCAGTCTTGGGTTTCGTAAACATAAAGAGCGAAAGGCTTTCAGGCGACGCATAGGTCAGCCATTGCTCCATGGTGATGCCGTTGCCTTTAGACTTCGAAATTTTCTCGCCTTTGTCATCAAGAAACAGTTCATAAATGAAATGTTCTGGCGCGCGACCACCCATGATGCGGCACATTTTGTCGTAGAGATTAGAGTTGTTTTGATGGTCTTTGCCATACATCTCAAAATCCACATCCAGCGCCGCCCAGCGCATGGAAAAATCGGGCTTCCATTGCAACTTTACATGACCCCCGGTGATCGGAAGTGTTGTTTCACTTCCATCTTCATCATCAAACGTGACCGTTCCTGCTTTTGCATCGACGGACTTCATGGGCACGTAAAGGACCCGACCAGTGGTCGGGGATATCGGCAAGAACGGACTGTAAGTCGCGCGACGTTCTTCGCCCAGTGTGGGCAACATGGCGCCCATGATCTCATCGTATTTTTCAGCGCACCGCAGCAACAATTCATCGAACTTACCGCTCTGATAATACTCCGTGGAACTTGCAAACTCGTAGGTGAAACCGAACTGATCGAGGAAGGCACACAGTCTTGCATTGTTGTGTTCGCCGAACGATGGATATTCATTGCTGAACGGATCGGGCACTTGCGTCAGTGGCTTGCCCAGATGCGCTTCGAGCATATCTTTGTTTGGAACATTGTCCGGAATTTTGCGCATACCGTCCATGTCGTCTGAGAAGCAGAGCAAACGCACATTCACTTTATCTTCGGTCAACAAACGAAATGCATTGATGACCATAGAAGTTCGAGCGACCTCCCCGAAAGTTCCAATATGCGGCAAGCCTGATGGGCCATAACCCGTTTCGAACAAAACTTCGTCTGGCCAGTTGTAATCTAACGCTCCACCCGGCCCACGCTTTTCATAACGTTTGACGATCTTGCGAGCTTCTTCAAATGGCCACGCTTTGCTGACCTTGGCTGCTTCCACATATTCAGAAGAAATATCGAGCGACGGAAAGGCAGAATTGGTCATTGAATTTGGCCTACAAAGGAAACGGTAAAACGTTGAGAGATTGGTTATGTGTGAAGCGCAAAGAACATCGCCACACCAGCGGGCGGAACCTATGGTGTGGCCGCTTTCACGTCAACTACATCACGATTGTCGCATTCTTTTGTGATCTTGTTGAAACAACAGTCGTAGCACAATACATTGTCATATCAGATCAATTTGGATGCACTTCAATGGACGGCATTTCACATCAAGACACACTCGTTTACGTTATGGTTTCTATTTCGGCAGTGGATCGTCAAATGGAAGAGCAGGAAATGCTGCGCATTGGCAATATTGTCAAAACCCTGCCCATTTTCACCAACTACAATAGCGATCAATTGGTCAATGCTGCAAAGACTTGCCGTGATATTTTGCAAGAAGAGGAAGGGCTTGAAACCATATTGGGTATAACCGCCAGCCTGCCCCGCAATTTGAGAGAAACTGCCTACGCTTTGGCAGCTGAAATTGCCGCTGCAGATTTGACAGTGAGCGCAGAAGAAGTGCGACTTTTGCAACTGTTGCGCAATCGCCTTGATCTCGACAAGCTCACCTGTGCGGCGCTTGAGCTGGCGGCGCGTGCACGCCACCAAGACGGTTAGGCATTTATGGACTTGCAATCATTTATCGCTGGCAATGAAGGCGCCATTCGGCTCAGTATTTTTCTGGGCCTTTTTGCAATCTTAGCCATCTCTGAATGGGCGAAGCCCCGGCGCAAGCTGACCATGGCTAAGGGCAAAAGATGGACAACGAATATCGCCATCGTTGTGCTCGACAGCGTGCTGGTTCGTCTTCTGTTTCCTGCAGCTGCCGTCGGAGTTGCTCTTTGGGCTCAAAGCTCTGGCTATGGATTGTTCAATTTTTTTGCAGTCCCATTTTGGTTGGCAGTCTTACTCAGTTTTATTGCACTGGATTTCGCCGTTTGGCTGTCGCATGTTCTGTCGCACAAAGTGCCTCTGTTCTGGCGTTTCCACCGAATGCACCATTCGGACCGAGACATTGACGTCACGACCGCTATTCGTTTCCACCCGATTGAAATTGTTGTCTCGATGATCTGGAAAGTTGCTTGGGTTGTGGCACTTGGCGCGCCCGCGGTTGCCGTCATCCTGTTTGAAATAGTCCTCAACGGTTGCGCTATGTTCAACCATTCCAACACCAAATTGCCGCTTTGGCTGGATCGTATGCTGCGATTGGTTCTGGTCACTCCCGACATGCACCGTGTGCACCATTCTGCGATTGGTGATGAAACGGATTCCAATTACGGATTCAATCTGCCCTGGTGGGATCGCTTGTTTGGAACTTACATTGATCAACCTGAACTGGGTCACGATGGAATGACCATTGGCTTGAAAGAATGGCAAGATGAACGCCCCGCCAAACTCGGCTGGTCGCTGAAAGTGCCTTTCATTGAGCAGAAATAGGCTGCATTTGTCTCAGTAAAGGCTGATCGGGAAGTATCGCAGATACAACTCCCCAAATATGCCCTTGTCGTTGATTGACCGCAGGGCATAATTCACTGCAATCTCCAGATCAGTTTCTTGCGGTGCCAGCGCCACAGCTAAACCGCGTCCAAAATAGGTTTCATCGAGATACGGGCCACCCACAAATTCACAACAGGCTTTTTCACCTTTGCTTTGGATCCAAAACGACAACGCCAATCCATCGGCAAACACAGCTGCAATTTCATCTTTCTCAAGTGCTGACATGGCCGCGCCGAGGGAATCGAACTGACGAAGTGCTGTATTGCCTAGATTGGCCTTCGCATAAGCCGCATGGGCAGTGTCGACAACGATGCCAAGTGTTTTGTTGATGAGGCTTTTTGCAATTGGCTCCGATAGGCCTGTAGCAGGCTTGGCAACAAATCTGGCTGGCAAACGAAAGTAAGGTCTTGAGAATCCAAACCGCTGTCGCGATTGGGCAGTGATCGCATGGCCAGCAAGAGCAGCTTCCGCACCGCCCGCTTTTAAAACCTGCTCGATCTCTTCAAACGGAATGGCTTGTATTTGACAAACGTTCGCCAAGTTTAATTCTGCACAAATGGCTCGCGCCAAATCCACATGAAACCCACGCAATTGCTTTTGCTTGTCGATGAAGGAAAACGGTGGGAAATCGGTGACCGTCAAAAACTTCATACGAGAAACACCCTGCAGCCCAGGTTTAACCACGCGTTCTTGCGGATCCCAGAAGTTTGGAATGACAGGATCTTTGGTACTTTGCGCCCATGAAAGTGGCGCAAAGACCATGAATATCAGTACAGCCAAGAAGGATCGTAAAAGATGCATTTAGGTGAGCGCCATTGAACGTGTTTCCATGAAACTCATAAACCGCATTTTGACGTAGGCAAAGACTTGCGTTTCTTACCATTTGGGTCTACATCACCGCTGCTTACAGAGCGGTCAGGCAGGGCATGCCTTGGCGGTTCAAAATGCAGAAAAGCCTCACTATTGGTTTGTGGGGCTTTGTTTTTTCAAAACGAACAAGAACATCGTTGGGTCATAAACCCTTATTCTATGCGGTGTTGAAGGAGTGCAAAATGCCCAAGATGAAAACCAAGTCGAGCGTTAAGAAGCGCTTTAAAGTGACTTCCACCGGTAAGGTGAAAGTGGCAGCCGCCGGCAAACAGCACGGCATGATCAAGCGGTCTAACAAATTTCTACGCAATGCACGCGGAACGATGGTTCTTTCCGAGCCCGACGCACGCGTCGTGAAGAAATTTATGCCTTACGCAGGCAAATAAGCCGCAACAACCGAGATTTCAGGAGTTTAGATCATGGCACGTGTAAAACGCGGCGTTACCGCCCACGCCAAACACAAAAAAGTTCTCAAAAAGGCCAAAGGCTATTACGGCGCGCGTCGTAAGCAGATTAAAACTGCAAAGCAGGCCGTTGAGAAAGCACAACAGTACGCATACCGTGACCGCAAGGCACGCAAGCGTACATTCCGCACACTTTGGACACAGCGTATCAATGCTGCTGCCCGTGAGCACGGTTTGACATATTCACGTCTCATCGACGGCCTTACAAAAGCAGGCATCGAAGTGGACCGCAAAAACCTTTCAGATATGGCGATCAACCAGCCAGAAGCATTTGCTGCGGTTGCTGCTGCAGCGAAGAAGTCGCTTGAATATTTGAAAGACACAACACCAAACGCTTTTGAAGGCGCAGTCAAAGGCTGACCCGCGCTTCCAATTAAAGTGACATAATTTGGAACCCGTGGCAGCTTAACGCTGACGCGGGTTCTTTTTGTTTTAAGGCATATCCATGAGTGACATCGAAACCTTAGAGACTTCCATTCTGGCCGAGATTGAGGGGGCAGAAGACGAGAACGCACTTGAAGCCGTGTGCGTGGGCGCGATTGGCAAAAAAGGGTCAATTTCCGAGCAAATGAAGACCCTTGGCAAAATGAGCGCTGAAGAACGCCAGACCATGGGACCC
>CALHHQ010000050.1 GCA_938030645.1 uncultured Rhizobiaceae group bacterium | reverse complement strand
AGCCTGCTTTGCGTGATGGAATGCTAACTGCTGAAGGCGAGACTTGGCGCAAAGCACGACGAACGATCGCACCTGTTTTTTCGCCTCGTCACGTGAATGGATTTGCAGAGGCCATGCGCCGGGCAACTGAAGACTTTATGAGTGAAGTCGCAGAAGGGCCCAAGCAGCTCCAGATCGCGCCAATGATGTCACGACTGGCCTATCTGGTTTTATCCGAAACCTTATTTTCTGGCGACATCAACGAAGACGGTGAACAAATTCTCACGGATGTGGCGCAGTTTCTGGAACACCTGAGTGCTGCGGATCCATTTGATCTTATGGGAGCGCCGGAGTGGTTGCCTCGTCTTACACGATTACGCGGCCATGGAGCTACAAGTCGGTTAAGAGATGTTGTGCGTCAAACCGCAGAAAAGCGGTTGGCCAAAATAGATGCGGGAGAAACCGTGCCTGAAGATTTTCTCACGCTTTTGCTGAGGGCGGGCGAAAATGAAAAAGATCGCCTCAAGATCGAGGAAATTGAAGACAACATCATTACCTTTATTGCTGCCGGACACGAGACCACAGCTCGAGCGTTGACATGGATGTTCTATCTCTTATCGCACGATCATGCGGCCAGAGAGCGAGCAGAATCTGAGGCCGATGCCCTAGATATGGAAGGGCTGGCACCCGAAAAATGGGGCGAACACATGCCGTGGATTACGGCTTGTTTTGAAGAAACCATGCGTCTGTTCCCACCCGCAGCCGTGATTTTGCGCACCCTCACTGGCGATATTGATTTTGGTGAACATCAAATTCCAAAGGGAACGAATATCTACGTCAGCCAATGGGTGCTGCACCGTCACACGACACTTTGGGACGATCCTGCGGAGTTCAAACCAGAAAGATTTCTAGGTAAAAACCGGAAGTCCATTGGGCGGTTTGAGTATCTTCCGTTTGGCATGGGGCCACGCGTATGCATTGGTGCAAGCTTTGCCATGCAGGAGGCGCAGATAATTTTGGCAATTATGTTGAAGCGATTTCGCTTTGATTACAGTGCAACAAAGAAACCTTGGCCTGTCATGAAAATCACAATTCAACCAGACAACGGCATGCCAATGCGTGTGAGCCAACGAGCAACTGCAATAAAGTGATTTTTGCTACTGACGGGTTGCAGGTGTTCATCTAGGCTTTGTCCTAATTTCATATTCTGAAGACAAAACATTGCTCACTTACGAAGATTTCACATCAGGGCGCAGTTTCCCACTTGGGCCGCGAACCATAACAGCGGAAGAGATCATTGATTTTGCGGAAAAATATGACCCGCAACCTTTCCATCTGGAGCCCGAATCCGATCAGGCCAAAACAGTCGGCGGGTTGATCGCTTCAGGTTGGCATACATGCGCAATCACCATGCGAATGATGTGCGATGCGTATTTGCTGGACTCGGCGTCTCAAGGCTCTGGTGGCCTTGACGAAGTGCGATGGCACAGACCTGTTAGACCAGGCGATACACTGACTGGAGAAGCCGTTGTTCTAGATCGCCGTATTTCATCAAAACGTCCAACACTGGGTTTGGTGACATTTCAATACAGCCTACAAAATCAAAACGGCGATACGGTTATTACAATCAAAGGCATGGGTATGCTCGATGTTTCTAATCCAGCGTCACAAGAGGTGTGATTGTGACAACTTTTTTTGATCGCATTGAAATTGGTATGATGCAGGAATTGGGCAGCTACACGTTCGAAGCCGACGAAATCATCGAATTCGCTACGGAGTTTGATCCTCAACCTTTCCATCTTTCACAAGAGGCCGCTGAAAAAAGTAACTTCGGGAGCCTTTGCGCATCGGGTTGGCACACACTTTCTGTTTGGATGAAGCTCAACATCAAAAACGGACGCTCCGAGTTCAGCCGTTTGGTTGGCGCACCCTGCCCTGAAACTCTGTTCGGACCTTCACCCGGTGTTCGAAATATCAAATGGCTGCATCCCGTTTATGTGGGTGAAACCATTCGATACACTTCGGAGATAACCGCAAAACGCAAAAACCCCAAACGTGCTGGTTGGGGCATGGTTTTGTCCCATTCCCAAGGCTTTAACGCAGCAGGAGAATGCGTGATGAAGATGGATGGCGCCGTCACCATGAGAACAGATATTTAGTCACCTTCGAATTCAATCAACGTACGCACGGGAACCCCGAGTGCTTCAATCTTCTTGCTGCCCCCCAGATCCGGCAGATCGATCACAAAACACGCAGCCACAACATCTGCCCCAAGTTCCTGAAGCAATTTAACGCCCGCTTCCGCAGTGCCACCCGTGGCAATGAGATCATCAACCAACAAAACTTTCTCGCCAGGTTTGATGGAATCCTTATGCATCTCCATCTCATCTATTCCATACTCAAGACTGTAAGCGATGTTGATTTTCTCGCCAGGTAATTTGCCTTTCTTGCGGATCGGCACAAACCCTGCGGTCAATTGGTGAGCGATTGCGCCACCCAAAATGAAACCACGAGCTTCAATACCAACGATCTGATCGAGACCAATCCCGATATACGGGTGCACAAGCGCGTCAACAGACCGACGAAATGCGCGCGGGTTTTGCAACAGGGTTGTGATGTCTCGAAATATGATGCCCGGTTTGGGGTAATCCGGTATGGCCCGAATTGAGGCTTCGAGTTCATCTTTCAAAGATTCATGCATTGGTGTTCACTTTCAATTGGCTCAGCTGACGAAGCCTAAAACAAAAGGGCCCCGGAGATAACCTCTCCAGAGCCCCTTTCAATCTGCTTTGGTAAAACCCTAGTGCGACAGGTCAGACCAAACTTTTTTCTTGGTGAAATACAAAAGACCCGCAAACACCAACAAGAATAAAATGACGATGAAACCGCGTTGTTTACGCTCTTCCAATTGCGGATCAGCTGCCCATGCCATGAAGGCTGTCACGTCCTTTGAGTACTGTTCAACAGTCATCGGTGAACCATCAGTGTAGTCGACCAATTCATCAGACAAAGGCGGCCCCATGGCCAGCGCTTCGCCGGCAGCAAAGTATGGATTGTAATGCAAACCGTCACCAACTTCAGTGCCCTCAGGAGGATCTTGGTATCCTGTCAGCAATGAATGAATGTAGTCAGGCCCGTTTTCCGCATACATTGTAAAAATGTCGAAGATAAATGTTGGAAAACCACGTTCAGGTGCACGTGCTTTAGCGAGCAAAGAGAAATCTGGCGGCAATGCACCATTGTTTGCAGCAGCTGCCTCTTTGTCGTTGGCGTATGGACCTTTAAATCGGTCAGCCGGACGCGCAGGACGCTCGAACATTTCACCATCGTCATTTGGGCCGTCTTGAACTTCATATTCAGCCGCATAGTTTTTGATCTGATCATCAGAATATCCTAGATCAGCCAAATTGCGGTAGGAGAGAAGATTCAACGAGTGGCAAGCTGAACAAACTTCAGTATAGACCTGAAGGCCGCGTTGCAGCTGTCCTTTGTCGAACTTACCGAGTGGACCAGAAAAGCTCCAGCTTTGCTCGCGCGGCTTTTTCTTTGGATAATCAGCAGCCGAAACGCTGCCCACAGCGAATGTGCAAGCCAAAGTGGCCACTGCTGCAATTTTGATGAAGGTGCTCTTCATAATGTCGTTCTTTCATTTGCAGCCAGATGCGCCCTGCATCTGGCTTTAGTTTGAAATCGGTGAGCGTGCCTGATTTCAGGCAACGCAACCTGTGTCCTTATTCAGCAGCAACCGGTGCAGCCGCAGTTTCTTTTCCATCTTTACCCAAGACAGCATCAGTAATGCTTGCAGGTCGCGGCAATGGCTTCTCGAAGAAACCGAGCAGCGGCATAACCAACAGGAAGTGTGCAAAATAGAGGAATGTTGAACCTTTCATCAAAGGAATCCAAATTCCGGCAGCTGGGCGTGAACCCAAATAGCCCAAGAAAATTGAATTCACTACGAACAGCCAGAAGAACACTTTGTAAGTCGGGCGATAGTTGGAAGACCGAACAGATGACGTGTCCAACCATGGCACCAGGAACAGAATGGCAATTGAACCGAACATGGCCAATACGCCGCCAAGCTTGGAGTCAATCAATACGATTTCAGTGAATGGAATACCGATGTTAAAATCGACAGCTCGCAAAATCGCATAGAATGGCAAGAAATACCATTCAGGTACAATGTGTGCTGGCGTCACGTTGGAGTTCGCCGGAATGTAGTTGTCCGCATGACCGAGATAGTCGGGCATGTAGAAGACGAAGTAAGCCATGATGATCATGAAAACCACCAATGCCAAAGCGTCTTTAACAGTTGCATAAGGTGTGAACGGGATCACATCCTGCTTCGATTTCACTTCAACACCAGTCGGGTTGGTTTGACCCGTCACGTGCAGCGCCCAGACGTGCAGGATAACGATGCCCGCAATCATGAAGGGCAGCAAATAGTGCAGGGAAAAGAAACGGTTCAGCGTTGCATTACCAACCGAATATCCACCAAGCAGATATTCACGAACAGTTTCGCCAACCAATGGAATCGCGGAGAAGAAACCCGTGATCACTTGGGCGCCCCAAAAGGACATTTGGCCCCAAGGAAGAACATAGCCCATGAAAGCGGTCGCCATCATGAGAAGGAATATGACAACACCCAAAATCCAAAGGATTTCGCGGGGGGCCTTGTAGGACCCATAATAAAGTCCGCGGAAAATATGAATGTAAACCGCGAAGAAGAACAAAGACGCGCCCACGGCGTGCCAACTTTGCAGCGTTCCACCGTATGATACATCACGACGCAGAAGGTGTACGCTTTCAAAAGCGACGTTCGCATCGGGCACGTAGTGCATTGCAATCACGATACCTGTGATGATTTGCGAAACCAGCATGATCATCAATATGCCACCGAACGTGTAAAATGCGTTCAAGTTGCGCGGCACAGGGTAGGACACGAAACTGTCATGCATCAAACGTGCAAGCGGCAGACGTGCGTCCATCCATTTTCCGAAACCGGATGTTGGGTTATAAGTCGAATGTCCACTCATCGTCTTACGCTCCTGCTTTATCTGTGCCGATGATCAAGGTTTCCTCGGATGCGAAAACCATTGGCGGCTGCGGCAAGTTCACTGGCGCTGGACCTTTTGTCACGCGGCCAGTCACATCGAAACGAGACCCGTGGCAAGGGCAGTTCCATGTATCACCATTCTCTTTTACTTCAGTTGGGATACACCCAAGGTGTGTGCAGTTTGCACCGTATACAGACCAAACAGCATCGCCGCCTTCAGGTCCGGTGATACGATCAGCAGCAGCAACAAAGTCACGGAAATCGCTCTGTTCTTTTGCGCCAGCAGCTTCAACTTCATCGGCTGTCAAATGACGGATGAAATATTTGTTGCCGCGCCACGTCACAGTTATCACGCGACCTTCTTCGATATCGCCAATATTTACTTCAATCGGTGCACCAGCCGCTTTTTCGCGCTCGTTGGGGCCCATTTGGCTGACCAGTGGCCAGACAATTCCGCCCACGGCAGCAACACCTGCTGCGCCAGTAGCAATGTAAAGAAAATCGCGGCGTGTTGCGTCGCCACTGTTATGATCGCTCATGGAGTTAACCTCTCCAGTTCTTCAAATAATGCGTTACGTGTTTGCCCAAATAAAACTGCCGATTGGCCAAGCACATCCACCCACGCAAGACGCAGGTCATTTCTAGCGCTTCTCTATGCCCGTTGGTGGGGTGTTGTCTAGTTGTAACAAGGTCTCAGGTCGAACTTGTCGCAAGATTTCTTGGAATGTTGTGGTTTGTGGCCCAATTTCCACAATTCTTTGCTCTTTCGGAAGGCATTATGCTCCTTGATCCTTAGGCAATGAGTGTCAGAAAACTACTGATTCATACGACGATGAACACTGTTGGCCTTAAAGGACAATTCAGCATTGTTTTCGTCCATATCCAGCGACACCATCATGTGGCCATTCGTCATAGCATCGCCGAAAAATCCGCAAACAGCGTCAAAAACCGTTTTACCAGCTCGATTTTTCGTTTCCATGTCGCGTCCTGCACCCAATCGAACGACTATTGCTAAAAAAGCGTTTTCCGGGTGTCCGTCAGCAATCGTATATATTTCACTGGGATGAAACCGAACTCGAATGCCAGCCAGTGGAAACACACCTGTTTCCGCCGCTGCATCACGAATAATATCTGCCAAAGCCTGCAGATCATAACTTTCCGCCAGATTGGCAGAATGCTCTACGATGAAATGGGGCATGTTCGGTCCTTACTTGGCTGCTGGCGGATTGCCCGGAATGGGTGCACCGCGCAAAGTTGGATGACAACGCTGATACTGAGGAGGAAACGCAGCCTGTGCACCCAAAGCTTCGGCAGCATGCCAAGTCCAGCGCGGATCATACAGCATACCTCGCGCCAGCGCGATAAAGTCTGCTTGTCCCGTTTCCAATATATTTTCCGCTTGCTGTGGTTCGGTAATCATTCCCACGGCCATTGTTGGCAAACCGGTTTCACGGCGAATTTGATCTGCGAATGGAACTTGATAACCAGGGCCAGTTTTAATCTCCTGCAAAGGGCTGTTGCCGCCGCTGGATACATCAATGAAGTCACACCCCATTGCTTTCAGTTGATTGCCAAACTCAACCGTATCATCAACAGACCAAGCCCCTTCCACCCAATCGGTAGCGGAAACGCGTATGCCGCACGCGACACCGTCCGGGCACACTGCTTTTACCGCTTCAAATATCTCCAAAGGGAAACGCAAGCGGTTTTCAAGTGATCCACCATATTCATCTTCGCGTTGATTGCTCAATGGAGAAAGGAATTGATGCAACAGATATCCGTGGGCGGCATGTATTTCGATCACTTCAAACCCAACACGCACAGCACGTTCCGCAGCTTGAACAAAAGCTTGTTTCAAACGTTCGAGCCCTTGTTTGGATTCAGCCGTTGGCACATGCCAACCCTCTGCATATGGCAAAGCTGAAGGTGCAGACGTTTGCCACGCACCATCTGCAACTGAAAGCGGCGTGCCACCGTTCCATGGAACATTGGCTGACGCTTTGCGTCCGGCATGGGCCAGCTGAATGCCAAGCTTGGAGTTGCCGTAGTCACGACTGAAATCAACAATGCGCTTCATCGCGGCTTCATTGTCATCATTGTAGAGACCGGGACAGCCCGGCGTAATGCGACCCTCAGGCTCCACACCACACGCCTCAACAAAAACAAGACCAGTTCCAGAAACAGCATATTGGCCCAGATGCATAAAATGCCAATCCGTCAGATTCCCATCAACCGCTGAATATTGACACATGGGCGCCACAACAATGCGGTTCGCCAATTCAACATTGCCAAGTTTCGCAGGCGAGAAAAGTTTTGATGTCATTTTTGAATTCCAGATTTCAGCGCCAAATGGGCGACCACATTCTCGATCATACGCATCCCAGCATTCTGCCCCAAACTCATAATGCTCTCGGGGTGAAACTGAACTGCAGCCACAGGTTCAGTTCTGTGTTCAAACCCCATAATCACGCCGTCTTTGGTTTCAGCTGTAACACGCAAGTCGTCCGGCAAATTTACTGAGTTGGCATACAGAGAGTGATAGCGGCCGATCGTAACTTCACGACCCAAACCAGAAAAGACAACGGAGTTGTCATGTACATCAATGCGAGATGGCTTGCCATGCATTGGCGTTTCCAGTTGCGCGAGTTCACCGCCGAAACTTTCAGTCAGGGCTTGAAGACCGAGACACACACCAAACACAGGTAGATTTCGCTCCCGTGCGTTTGCGATTGTTGTCGCGCAATCGAAGTCCTTAGGATTGCCGGGACCGGGCGAAAGAACCACGAGATCAGGTTTCATCTCATCCATAACAGCGGAATCAATTGGTGAGCGCATGGTCGTAACCACCGCTCCTGTTTGGCGAAAATAGTTTGCAAGCGTGTGAACAAAACTGTCTTCATGATCGACAAGCAGGATGTTCACACCCACGCCAACCTTAGCAACTTCACGCAATGCACCATCTGAATTGCCAACAGATGTATCGCGAATTGCAGACAACATAGCAGATGCTTTCAATTCAGTTTCCGCTTCTTCTTCTTGCGGGTCACTGTCGTACAAAAGCGTCGCTCCTGCCCGCACTTCCGCAATGCCGTTCTTGATGCGAACCGTGCGTAGCGTGAGACCCGTATTCATATCACCGTTGAAGCCAACCATACCAACGGCACCGCCATACCAAGCCCGTGCACTCTTTTCGTTTTCTTCAATAAAACGCATAGCCCAAAGCTTTGGGGCGCCAGTTACAGTCACCGCCCAAGCGTGAGACAAAAACCCATCAAACGCATCCATATCTTCGCGCAAGCGGCCTTCGATATGATCGACAGTGTGAATGAGACGAGAATACATTTCGATCTGACGACGGCCAATCACCTTCACTGAGCCCGGTTCGCAAACACGACTTTTGTCATTGCGATCAACGTCCGAGCACATAGTGAGTTCGGACTCATCTTTTTTAGAATTGAGCAGTTTGAGAATTTGCTCACTGTCTTCAATTGGGTCGTTACCTCGTTTGATCGTGCCAGAAATTGGGCATGTTTCGATGCGTCTTCCGCTCACACGAACGAACATTTCTGGGCTGGCACCGACCAAATATTCGCTTTCACCAAGATTGATGAAGAAGGAATAGGGAGACGGATTGATCTCTTTGAGTTTGCGCGAAATTGCGGACGGAGGGTTCTTGCACTGCTCTGTGAACACCTGTCCTGGCACCACTTCAAACAGATCACCACGCTTGAACTTCTCTTTGGCTTTCTCGACCAATTTTGCATATTCGCCCGGTTCGTGATCGCCACGACCAGGATCAAAATCGGCAGGCACGAAATCAACATCTTGGCCTTCTCGCGGCAAGCCTTTTGTAGATGCACCATTAATGGAGAATTCATAGCGCTGATGCCAAGCTTTGGCTGCATGATGATCAACGATCAAAATTTCATCGGGTAGAAACATGACCATATCGCGCTGATCATCAGGGCGTTTCATTTTGTAGTCGATGGCATCAAA